>DBEI01000014.1 GCA_002294445.1 Patescibacteria group bacterium UBA910 | reverse complement strand
GTAAAGGATATTAAAAAAGGTGAAGAATTGGATGTTGCGGTTTCAGATGGAATTATTAATACCATAACACAGTAAATTAATATGAAAAAAACAGATACAAAAAAAGAAGAAATCACTGATATGCTCAAACGATTGGGGACTATTGTCTCATGGTTTGAATCTCAGAAAGAAATGGATGTAGAAAAAGCGCTCGAACAGGTAAAAGAAGGGGTGGTTTTGATCAAGCAATCAAAAGAGCGACTCAAAGAAATTGAAAATGAGTTTAAAGAAATAAAGAAAAGTATTTCTGAAGAATAGAATAAACAAATAAGAGGCCAAATTGGCCTCTTTATTTTATTCTTTAGAATAGTATTATCTCAATAGTTCGTCAATTTTTGCAGCGAGGATAAAGTCGTTTTCAGAAAGACCTTTGATCGCATGTGTGGTGAGTACTATTTTTACTTTATTAAAATCAAACAAGTGTATATCTGGGTGGTGATTTTCTGTCTCGGCAATATGGGCTACACGGTTGATAAAACGTATTGCTTCTCTGAAGCTTTCTAGATGTATAGTTTTTTCTATATGAGTATCTTCTACCAAAACCCACTGATTGATTTCTTCAAGTAGTATTTCAGTCTGTTCGTGTGTGAGAGGGGGAGTGTTACCTTCACATGGTGTACATTCTTTTCGTGCGATTGGGTTGATCGGTTCAAAGTGTTCGATTGGTATACCGTTGCGAACAGGTGCTTTTTTAATGATATCAATGATTTCATCGTGGTTATCTGTGATCGTGAAAAGTGTGAGATCAAAATCTTCAATAGTACCTCTTTTGAGTAATTCAGTACTCATCATGTTATAGACACCATCCCAGAATTCACGACCAACGAGAATAATAGGTACTTGTTCGATTTTTTTTGTTTGGACTAATGTCAGAATTTCAAAGAATTCATCTAATGTGCCAAGACCGCCAGGGAAAAAGAGATACGCTTCTGCTGCAAAAGAGAGACACACCTTTCGACTAAAGAAATAATAAAAATCGATATGATGGGTGAGATACGGGTTGACCACTTGCTCTCGAGGAAGTTGAATCGTCAATCCTGCAGATTTTCCACCTGCTTCAAATGCACCCTTGTTTGCGCCCTCCATGATACCTGGGCCACCACCTGTTACTACTGCATAATCAAGTTCTTTTACAATCCGAAATGCGAGAGATTCTGCTTTTTTATAAAAAGGATCTTCGTCTTTAATATTAACCCCACCAAAAAAAGTCACTGAACGTGGGAAGTCTTCAAGAAACGTAAAGCCTTCTTTGAATTCTCGTGCAATAAGAGAGATTCTTTCATGCGCTGCTGCATGCATCTCTTTTTTTGTGAGGGTCTTAAATTCTATTTTATCACGGACGATTTTTTGTTTTTCGCTCATGAGGATATTGTACCGCAAGAAACTTTAGAGACCAAGAGAAGTAAGGAAAGTTTCGCGTTCATCATCGATAATTTCTCGGTATTGTCCTGGTTTTACATTATTGAGGAGTATGTTTTGTATTCGTACACGTTTAAGGTCGGTTACGGTGTATCCGAGCTTTTCTGTCATACGGCGAATTTGTCGATTTTTACCTTCGGTGAGAGTAATCGAAAATGTCGTATCTTTTAATCTTTTGACTTTTGTCGGTCGTGTTACATAATCACCAATATCAACACCTTCTGTCATGTGTTTAATAAATGCAGGAGTGTATTTCTTGTTTACTGTTACCACATATTCTTTTTCATGATGTTTATCAGGATTGAGGAGTCGGTCGGTAATACGTCCATCATTGGTGAGGATGATAAGTCCATAAGAGTCTTTATCAAGGCGTCCTACAGGAAAAACTCGAGTACGATAACGTACTGCATCTATAATTTCTTTTTCTTCTCCTTGGGCGTTGGTGGTAACGACTCCTTGAGGTTTGTTGTATGCTAAATAGACATACTGATTTGGTTTTCGTTTTTGATTGATGACTACCACATCAGTATCCGTCACTTTATCTCCGAGTACTGCTTTTTTCCCGTTGATAGTCACGAGTCCTTTGGAGATAATATCATCTGCTCCGCGACGAGTAGCATAACCTTTGTCCGCGAGATATTTATTAATACGTATAGCCTTTTGTTCCATATCCACACTATATACTGAAATTGCATATGGTACAATGAAGCAAATAATTAACTTAAAATGAAAAAACTAAATCAAAAAGAGTGGATTGCTGTATCTGTAGCATTATTCGTGATAGGATTCTTTTTCCTCTTTGGGGAAAACGTATTACGAGTAGCGGCTCGTAGTGCTGTAGGTACTAATAATGTAAAAAAAATGGATACACCAGAAATTTTAATTCAAGATAGTGTAGTGGGTACAGGTCAAGAAGCATTACCTGGTCGTCAGGTGACTGTAGAATATACAGGAAAGTTTACAAATGGTAAGGTTTTCGATACTTCATCTGGACGAGGACCATTTACATTTGTGTTGGGTGCAGGGCAAGTAATACAAGGTTGGGATAGGGGAGTTATGGGTATGAAAGTTGGAGGTAAACGTACTCTCATGATTCCACCAGAATTCGGATATGGTCAAAATGATTACGGACCGATTCCTGGAGGCTCTACACTCATCTTTGATGTTGAGTTACTGAAAGTTGAATAAAATATCATGTAGTGAAAAACCCGTACATACAAAGTGTGTACGGGTTTTTTATCTGGTCTAGCGGAACGCACGTCGGTCACTTCTGCGTTCCCAAGTTTGGTTTCCTTTGTTACAGACGCAATCCAGTGGGTGTGAACTGGTTGGTGGAGTTGTGTTGTCGCGACGATCTTTCTTTCTCGCCTTTCTTTCTTCTTGTCGGTCAATATGTCCACGCCCTTTCCAGATAAAGAGTACTGCGGCGAGAACACACAACGCTAGCGCTGTGTACAGTGTTTGTTCCCAGAACATCTGTTGGGTTACAACAATAGATGGTGGTCTCAATTCCAAAATTCGCCTCCTGTTAAAAATTTAACACAATTTTGAAAAAAGTCTATTTTAGGCTATTGTAGGGTAATGAGACCTCTTAATTTTAAGATTGATAAAAAACTAGAAGGAAAGCTGGGAAGAACTGGTGTTTTGTCGACTCCACATGGTGACATACAAACCCCTGCATTTGTGACAGTGGGTACCAAAGCTACAGTCAAAGCACTCACTCCTGAAATGGTAAAAGATTTGGGTGCTCAAGTTGTGCTTGCTAACACCTACCATCTTTATCTTGAACCGGGAGATGAAATTGTCCGTGATGCGGGAGGTATACAGAAATTTATGAATTGGACTGGACCAACTATGACCGACTCAGGAGGGTTTCAGGTATTTTCACTGGGTGCTGCCTATGGTAAAGGACTTGGAAAGATCCTTAAACGTGGAGAAGAAGAACTCGCATTACCAGTCCTTAATGAAGAGATCTCACGTAAGGCAATCATTGATCCTAATGGTGTGATGTTTCGTTCACATATTGACGGCTCTTCGCATTATTTTACTCCAGAAAAAAGTATTGAAATTCAGCACAATCTCGGAGCTGATATGATTTTTGCATTTGATGAGTGCACGTCGCCACATGAGTCGGAGCATTATCAAGCAGAAGCACTCGACCGAACTCATCGTTGGGCAAAACGCTCACTTGAATATCACCACTCAAAACCAAATAAAGAGACACAAGGGCTTTTTGGTATTGTGCAGGGTGGGCGAAGTGAAAAGTTGCGCAAAGAAAGTGCAGAATTTTTGGGAGCATTGCCGTTTGATGGATATGGTATCGGAGGTTCATTTGAAAAGGAGGATATGAATAAAGCAGTAGAGTGGTGTAACAGTATTCTTCCAGAAGATAAACCAAGGCATCTCCTTGGTATCGGTGAGCCAACTGATTTGTTTGGTGCAGTAGAGAATGGATGCGATCTTTTTGACTGTGTAGCACCAACTCGTATGGCACGCAACGGCGGTGCACACACTCGAGATGGAAAGATAAGTCTCATGAATGCAGAATTTCGTACTGACTTTACTCCAGTAGATGCGGAGTGTGGATGTTATACATGTAAGCACTACACAAAAGCCTATCTTGCACATCTCTTTCGTTCAAAAGAAATGCTTGCAGGGACATTACTTTCAATTCATAACCTGTATTTTATTATTCACATGGTTGATGAGATGAGGGAGGCGATAAGAAATAACATTTTTTTTGAATACAAAGAAAATTTTTTAAAGCGATATTATAAGTAAGGTAATCCACACTTGCAATTATCCTTATCTTCATTTAATCTGAATTCAGAGGAGGTTCCATGATGTCACGTGGTCTCCCTGACCCCAACGCAGAGAGGGGGTGATCCAGATCTACCAACGGGTAGCACCCGTAAGGGAAAGGAGGCGCGCTTGAGAGAGGGGTGGGATACATGCCTACGCATAATCCGACCCACCCCTTCTTCTCATATTTTACAAACGGCTTATGCCGTTTTTTTTTCATTACCCAATCAGGCGTATCTTGTGGTATAGTGTCATTTATGGCGCAATCTTTTAGTTTAAAAAGCGAATATCCTCCTGCAGGAGACCAACCAAAGGCGATAGAATCGCTTGTTTCTGGTGTAAAAAAAGGCCTCAGACATCAAACTCTTCTGGGTGTGACAGGTTCAGGAAAAACTTTTACTGCGGCAAATGTAATTGCTCAGGTGGGTAAGCCTACACTTGTGATTGCTCACAACAAGACCCTTGCTGCACAGCTTGCTCAGGAGTATCGAGAGTTTTTTCCTGATAATGCTGTTCATTATTTCGTATCGTATTACGACTACTATCAGCCGGAGGCATACATGCCCACCACGGACACGTTTATTGAAAAAGAGGCAACTATCAACGAAGAGATTGAACGACTTCGGCATGCATCAACGCAGGCGCTTCTGACTCGGAAAGATGTCATCATCGTGGCGTCGGTATCATGTATCTATGGTCTCGGTTCTCCTGTGGAATACGAAAAAGTAAATATGAAAATTGAGCGAGGTATGAAAATCACTCGTGCTGATTTTATTCGTCGCCTCGTAGATATTCATTTTGAGCGTACTCCTGCAGACCTCACTCCGGGAAGTTTTCGTGCACTTGGTAACACGGTGGAAATAATGCCGGTATCAGAAAAAATTGTCTTTCGTATCGAGCTTTCTCCAGAAGGAATTACAGAAATACTCAAACTCGATCCGGTTACTCGGAGTGTACTTGAAACAGTGGAAGTATTTTATTTGTTTCCTGCAAAACACTTTATTAGTAGCAAAGAAGACTCAGAGCGAGCTTTTGAGACTATTAAAGCCGAGCTTGCCACACAATTGAAAAAATTTGAAAAAGAAGGAAAGGTGCTTGAAGCGGAGCGTATCAAACGTCGTACGACATATGATTTGGCGATGATAAAAGAAATGGGATACTGTAGTGGTATCGAAAACTATTCTCGACATTTTTCAGGAAAACTTCCTGGAGAAGCGCCAGATACACTCCTTTCATACTTTCCACACAAAGCAGATGGTACACCTGATTTTCTTACTATCATTGATGAATCTCATGTGACTGTGCCTCAGCTCGGAGGTATGTATGCAGGTGATGCGTCTCGAAAAGAAACGTTGGTCAACTTTGGATTTAGACTTCCATCTGCAAAAGATAATCGACCGCTTAAATTTGCAGAGTTTGAAAAATCTGTTGGGCAGATTGTTTATACTTCAGCAACACCTGGTCCATATGAAAAAGAGCATACCCAAAATGTAGCAGAACAAGTGATCCGACCAACGGGACTGACCGATCCTGAAGTACTTGTGCGTCCGATCGTAGAGAAAGGTGGTTACAAAGGACAGATTTTTGATCTGATTGCTGAAGCAGAAAAAGAAATCAAGAAAGGTGGACGTGTGATTGCGACAACGCTCACTAAAAAAATGGCAGAGGATTTGACTGAATTTCTAAAAGAGAAAAAAATCAAAGCAGAGTATATTCACAGTGATATTAAAACAATACAACGCATCGAGATTCTCACCGAGTTTCGTAAAGGAACATTTGACGTCATTGTGGGGGTTAATCTTCTTCGAGAAGGGTTGGATCTTCCAGAGGTAACGCTGATTGGAATTCTTGATGCGGATAAAGAAGGTTTTTTGCGTTCAGAAACTGCATTGGTACAGATCATTGGTCGTGCAGCACGAAATGTGGATGGGCGAGTGATTTTGTATGCAGATAACATGACTGGTTCTATGGAGCGAGCAATGACAGAAACAAAACGTCGACG
>DBEI01000047.1 GCA_002294445.1 Patescibacteria group bacterium UBA910 | reverse complement strand
AGATTTAAATGAGTTTAAATTTAATTCCTATTACTAATCAAATTAAATTGAGTTGAGTGCGAGGCGCGAAGTTTTGTTTGTGACCAAGTTGTACAGGAGTACTGCGCGTGGGACAAACAAAACAAGCAACAAAGCAATCAACCAATTTTATTTGATTAGTCGTTCATGTGAGCTTTACAGGTTCTCGCCGCCGGATTCGCCTCCAAACGATCTTCTTCGATTGGAAGCCCTGATATTTCACAAATACCATAGGTACCTAAGTCTATTTTTGCAAGAGCATCCTTTACTTCGTTATATCGAGTCTCTAGTTGTTTTAGAATTGCAGAATTGTTTTCGTATTGTTCAATACCTTCTGCAATTTCTGCTTCTTCTGCTACATCCACGTCAATATCTCCCTCTTTTGCTTCCCAGTCTAAAGGGTTTGATGGGTTCTTGCGACCCACTGATTCAAGTTCTGTTTCCACTATTTTTAATTCAGCCTTTAGTTTTTCTTTGAAGTGCTCTGTATTTATTGTCATGTGTCTATTGTATCACCCTCGTTTAATCGAGCAAATCTATTTATCGCACAAGCTTACTTTGAGTATATTTATTAAGTATTGCTTCAAATATACGTTCGTTTGCAGTCATAACTAGTGTGTTTCGGTCGATAAAGCCATACAAGAACACCACCTCGCCAACCGCATTTTTGATTACACGCACATCCTTGTTTTTATATGTTTCATCAATAAATACTGGTGGGTTTGATGATAAATATGTAGATAGTTTTGGGAACAATGGAGACATGTCTGCTACAAGGGTATTTTCTTTGTTGAGCATTTCTGAGTATGCAATACCAAAATCATCTGGTTTTACGATGATAAATATTTCATTGGTATCATAAGAATATACCCCAACCATGATATCAGAAATGTTTCTTTTGAGAGTGTCTCCTATACGAGGTGTAACTAATTGAAGGGTGTCTGCTGTGCTCAGGCTACTTGTGCCGTGCAGGAATGATGTATACAGAACACCATTTACTTCAACTACAAAAGAGTCTCGTGCTGAAATAAGTTGCGCCAGTGCCCCCTCTTGTGTTTCAGGTACGACAATCTCTTTCTTTTGAGTGTATGGAATTATTGTTTTTTTTGTTGCCACAGCCACCTCAGTTTCTTTTTGTGTATTGAAAAAATATAGACCACCAAAGATTACTCCCCCGCCAATAAAACAAATGACAGCAATGATAGTGAGTAATGGTGTGTATCCAGAACTTTTTGGACGCTCTGTGTATGTCGGTATGTTGTTCTCGATTTTCTTTTTTTGTTCGGCAATCGCGATACTGGTGATAGTTTCTTTTTTTGTGTCTATATGTTCTTGGATATCACCTTGAAACGTGCGAAGAGATTTGAGTTCAGGGTTTGGTACGTAGCCCTTTGTAGAATCAGATTTTACTGATGTTGCTGCCTGCGTCTGAATACTATCAACAATAGATTGCAGACTATTTTTTTTGTCCAAAGGGTCAGTAGGCATTTTTATAAGTATACCAAGATGTGTGGATATAGTGAATATAAAAAAGGAGGTCCGTACTGAGTATGAATCGTATGGCTACCTCCCGAAAAACACAGGTCAATGTGTGAATGATACATTATTCCGATGAATTTTCAATCTCCCTGTCTTCTCCGGCGTGTTTTTTGCGAAAGACTCTTCTTTGAGTACGACGATTTCTGTATCCAATCAAGTATTTTGCAGGATTTTGATCAAGATCGATAAAGTCATCGACTGCTTCAATAAGTTTTGAAGAAGAAGATTTTCCAAATGAGATTGCTTCTACTTGGCACCCTTGGTTTGTGCGAAGGTATTCAACAAGCGGAACAAAGTCCCCATCCCCTGTTACGAGTATGACAGCGTCGAGTTTTGGTGCGAGTTTAATTGCATCTACTGCCATTCCCACATCCCAATCTCCTTTCTTTGCACCACCAGAAAAGATTTGTAAGTTTTTTGTTTTTGTTTCAATACCTACTTTTTCAAGTGCTTCAAAAAAACCTTTCTCATCCCCTGCTTCTGTAGTGATCACGTATGCAACTGCACGAATGAGGGAACGCCCTGCAAGACCATCTTTGACAACTTGGTCAAAATTTACTTTGCATCCGTACAGGTTTTTAGCACTATGATAGAGGTTTTGTGTATCGATAAATACACCAACTCGTTGATTCTTATGTTTAATAACAGACATATGTAAAAGGGACTTCCGTAGCTGGCAAATTTCTTTGTTTGACTTCAGTAAAATAATTTCCGCCGTACCAACAAGTACACCTTCAATTATTTCTTCGTCCGCCGCGAACTTTGCTCAGCTTCGTAACTCCTAGATTAAGTGATTATAAAAAAAAGAGAACAAATTAAGTATATCACAACAAAAAAACTAGACCGGAGTCTAGTTTTTTTGTTATTTCTTCAATCCAAGTTTTTTTACAAGTGAAGCGTATCGTTTTGGAGATTTCTTCTCGAGGTATTTCATGTGAGCCTTTCGGTCAGCTACCATCTGGAGGAGTCCTCGTCGAGAATGGTTATCTTTAGCATTTTTCTTGAGGTGTGAAGCGAGTTCATCGATTCGTTTTGAGAGAATAGAAATCTGAACCTCAGGAGATCCTGTGTCTGTGTCGTGGATTTTTACCGCGTCGATAACTTTTGCTTTTTTTGTCTTGGTTAACATTGCTCCTCAAAGATATCATAAATAATCTTATAATGCAAGGGCTTTATATGGCATGAGTGTATATTATTGTGCGACATGCTTATGGTATAATTTTCCTATGGCAAGCTCACTTAAAGCCCTTAAACAGCAGTTTCTAGAGTATATTGAAATAGAAAAAGGACGATCTTTAAAGACGGTTGAGAATTATGACCATTATTTAAGTCGTTTTTTTGAGTTTATAAAAACAGACGACCCAGGAGAGATTACTGACGAGACGGTACGGCAGTTTCGTTTGTGGCTCAATCGACAACCTTCAGGACTCGATAAAGCAAAACAACAAACTCTCTCAAAACGTACTCAAAATTACTACCTTATTGCAATTCGGGCATTTCTGAAGTATTTAGCTCGACAAAGTGTGAAGTCTCTCCAGGCTGAACGCATCGAATTAGCAAAAACCGCAGAGCGATCACTCGACCTCATTACGGAAAACGAGCTTACTCGCCTTTTGGATGCTCCTCAAGGTACCGATTTAAAGTCTGTACGAGACAAAGCAATCCTCGAACTCTTGTTTTCTACAGGATTACGTGTGTCGGAACTCTGTTCTTTAACATCTGATATTGATCTGCATTCAGATGAAATCTCTATCCGAGGAAAGGGTGGAAAGGTTCGGGTGGTATTTTTGTCAGAAAGAGCAAAGGATTGCGTGAGAGCGTATTTAAAGATGCGAAAGGATATGAATGATGCCCTTTTTGTACAGGTGGGTAAAGAAATAGTAAGTCCTGAGCCGAGTCCTCTTACAAAACGCACAATAGAGCGCATTATTAAACAGTATGCAATTAAAGCAGGGATCTCAAAACGAGTCACACCTCACACCATGCGTCACCTTTTTGCTACAGACCTCCTCTCAAACGGTGCAGATATACGCTCAGTACAAGCTCTTTTGGGACATTCGAGTATTATTACTACTCAAATATATACTCATGTGACTGATAAGCATCTGCGTGATATTCACAAGAAATTTCACGGAAAAAAGTAATTTTTATAATTGACAAATATATATAATAACTGTATAATAAATCCCAGTAGTTCATTGTCAGAAAGGAACAGTAAATGTCCAGAGATGGACCGCAAAAACAACTCGAAGAACTGGTAAGAGAGTCATCTGGTGCCCTTGGGTATCCGGAACTCGTTGGGTTCGCTAAGGATAACAATCCAAATCGAGCTCAAGAACTCGCAGCGTTCCGTTGGCCGCGCCGTCAGGCACGTGCCACATACTTCCTTGCAAAACTTCGTCGGGATTTCCCGAAAGAGTTCATGCAACTGGTAAGTAAAACTTCAACCCCTATAGAGCACGCTCGGTCCGAAAGATCAGAGCACGCACAAGGAGATCGAAATGAAAAACGCAGCAATCAGCGGCACAGCCGTTGAAGAGATCAGACGCCAATTGGCATTCATTGAGAACCCGACAGAGCGCCTCAAGCTCTTGTTCATCAACAACTTGAAGGACGACGCCTTGACGGAGCTCAACGCTCTCGTCGACAAGGGTTTCTTCTTTCAGGACCCATCTCGCATCCACGGAGTCCAGCTGGACACTGTGAAGTCTTCGGGACATGTTGGTGCAGAGCCGGTCGTGTGTTCTAAGGACAGCACGATCTACTTCACGCTTCCGGGTATCACCAAGTTTTTTGGTTGGACCAAAAAGCAGCTCACGGACTTCATCAATCTTCTTTTCAAGACGATGATGGAGAAGATCGATCCGGCCAGTGGCTGGAAGGAGATTGCAACGTGGGCCGGCTCGTGGGAAATCAACGCAACCGAGCGCATCTTTGAGATGTATCGCCCGAAGGATAAGAAGTTCTGTGCTCAAATCGAGCGTTGGCTTCTCTTGTGTCATTTCTACGACGGAGACCACTTCTTTCACTATCTCGGCGACGAGTGGTGCCAGAAGTGGATCGGATGGACTGAGCCGCAAAAGCGCCACACCTATCACGACGACAACGGCGCGGTTGAGGAGCAGACGGACATCGAGACCAGCAAGGTCAATGCTTTGACCAGGCGGCTCGAGGTGATGGGCATGTCGAGGAATGAGATCGAGAGTGTCCTCATTCGCTGGCTCGAAAAGTACAGCGAGAGAGGTCTCAACTTCTATTTCCACGCAATGGTGGTCAACGCCCTCGCAATGCCCTACGAGAGCAAGCGCAAAAACGCTGCTCTCGCCAAGTTGACTGATCGAGCAATCGAGCAGTTCTTCAAGGGCACGCTTCATCACTACACCTTCGCCAGTCTGGCACGGAAGGGAATGGGGTCTGATCCGACATTTCGCGAGAAGTACACGGATCAGCTCGCATACACCTTGGGCAATGGAAAGATTGCTTGGGCGAACGCTCTAAACAATCTTGTCGGCAAGATGCTCTTCGGCGGCGAGAAGCTCGACCTGAAGTCTGTCGCTCCGCTCGCCTTTGACAAGGCGGTGCAGGTCGGCAAGTTCGGTATTGCAGCCGCTCTGGTTCTGCAGTTTGGTGAGGAGGAGTGCTTCAACGAGAAGATCCTCTCTACTCGAGTGCAGGGCAAGAATCAGCGGGAGCGCAAGCAGATGCTGGCTCAACTCGTGGAGGAGCGCAAGACGCAAATCCGTGAGTCATTTGGTATCGCCAAGGCCGCCGGTCAGCCGATTCGGCTCAGCTTTCACTGTCACCTTCTGAAGCAGTATTAAAATCTCGTCTCTGACGAGTGCCCCGCAGTCTATCTAAACAATAGGCGCGGGGCTTATTTTTATAAAAAAATTCCCTCCTATATCCTTATTTGCTACAATCAGCTCATGAAAATCATTTCTTGGAACGTAAATGGCGCTCGAGCTTCTTTTAAAAAAGGTGCATTTCAATGGCTTGTTGACCAGAAGCCAGATATTTTTTGTCTACAAGAAACTAAATCAGAGTCTCATCAACTTCCTGATGAGGTTCGTTCTCCTCTTGGTTATCACTCATATTTTAATTCTTCAAAAACAAGAAAGGGTTATAGTGGTGTAGCTATTTACTCAAAAATTGAACCAAATAAAGTAGAGTATGGTTTCGGTGTAGAAGAAATGGATCAAGAAGGGCGCCTTATCGTTGCTTATTTTGATGAGTTTGTATTATTGAATTGTTACTTTCCCAACGGAGGTGGTGGACCAGAGCGTCTTGCGTATAAGCTCAAATTTTATGATCATTTTCTAGATTTTATTTTAAAACTCCGCAAAAAAGGTATGCATGTCTTGTTTTGTGGTGATGTAAATACTGCGCACACCGCAATCGACCTTGCTCGACCAAAAGAAAATGAAAAAAATACAGGTTTCTTGCCAGAAGAACGTGCATGGATTGATAAAGTGGTAGAAGCAGATTTTCTAGATGTGTGGCGAGAGAAGAATCCAGATGTGAAGGATGTATATACCTATTGGGATATGAAAACTTTTGCACGAAGTAGAAATGTAGGATGGAGAATTGATTATTTTTTTGTAGATAAAGAATTGATGCCAGAGATAACAAAAGTAAAAATTCACAGCGAAATTCTCGGGTCTGATCACTGCCCTCTTGAGCTCAACATAAAGGCATAATTAAAAAGACATAAGTTATCCACAACAAAGTCCTTTACATGACTTTTATATGTCTGATATATTTATTCCAGAACAGGATCGAGAGTTTCTTAAAAACGAAACAAAACAATTCTGTTGTTTAGAGTTCTTTACACATAATAAGTTGTGCGTTTTGTACATTAGGGATCGGCCGGTCCCTCCCCATTGAAGGTTTCTTGGTTTGATAGGAAGAGAGATATACATATCTACACTATCTACTATATTTAATTTAAGATTTGAGATATTGATCAAATCCTACACTCTTGCTGAGAAACACTTCTTTTAGCCGCCTGGTTTGCGTCATTTGCGACAAATAGACGCCACCTTGGGCGGTTTTTTGTATACAAAAAACCAAAATCACCTCATCTACGTTGTTGCATGTCAGGTTTTATTTTCAACTAGCTTCGAGTGAAGTGGGAGAGTAGACTCTCTTACTTCCGAGATGTGACGTTGAAACAAATAATATAATATTGTTTATCATTCACCTTACGACAAGTAAGGCTCGCTCTAAAACCTTTATGCATCTAGTATCTGAGGCGATTTTTTTGTACTTAAAACTACAAATGGCTACTTCACTCGGTGTCCCTTTCGTATTTTTGAGACCTCTTGTTTATCAACCTCTTCTTTGAGTTGTTTTCCTTGTTCCCCAAGTTTTTTGAGTTCTCCTTCTTCCATATTATAGAGCTCAACAGAGCGTCTCTCTATATATTCTACGGTGTTTTTGGTCGGGTCTTCAAGCACTTCTTCAAGGAGTGCATGTAAGGTGTGCCCTATCTTTGGTCCAGGTGTACCACCTGTAATTTCAATAAGTCGCTTACCATCTATCTTGAGCATTCCCACAGTAATAGGATCACGGAGTGCTTCTTCGATCATTGCATGGTATTTACGGAGACGATACGGATCTTCTTTTGGTCTACCTGTTCCTATACGGTCACATATACGTACATCCATGAGGTCCCATATATTTTCTCTTCCTACATTCACAATCATTCTGCGCACTGCCGAGAGGGTTATTTGTTCTGTGTCGGAAAAAAACATGTGCCAACGTACCATGGTAACCACTTTATCAATTAGTTTGTTTGGATATCGCAGGTTATTAAGTATTTTTCGTGTTACACGTGAACCAACCACTTCATGACCATAAAATGTCCATGTATTTTGCTCTTTCCCCCATCTTCGTGTCTCTGGCTTCGATATATCATGAAATAAAGCAGTTAAACGAATATCAAGAGACCAGTTTTTATCTGCTGCAACTTGTACACTGCGAAGTAAGTGCTCCCATACATCATATGAATGCGCCCGATTTTGCTCAACGCCAATTGTTTGTTCTAATTCTGGAACAACATACTGAAGTATATTTAGCTTTTTAAGCATCAATAAACCATCCATAGGACGTGGTGACATGATTATCTTTGTAAACTCATCTCTAATACGTTCTTTTGATATGTTTTTAAGTAAATATCCATGTTCAAGAATAGCCTTCTCTGTTTCACGTGAAAGGATAAAGCCGAGCTCTACATGAAATCGTACTGCACGCATTATACGAAGCGCATCTTCAGTGAGTCTTTCAGTTGCATCCCCTACTGTTTGTATTGTTTGAGTCACAATATCTTCTTGTCCTTTAAAGAGATCAATGATCTGTCCTTTAGATGGTGAGTATGCAATTGCGTTAATTGTGAAATCTCTTCGTGTAAGATCGTCAGTAATATTTTTTGAAAATGTAACTGTGTCTGGTCGTCTGTTGTCAGAATATGTTGATTCTAAGCGATATGGTGTTACCTCAATAGTTTTTAGTGTCTCATCCTCTGTTTCATCTGAAACAATGCCCACTGTTCCAAAGGTGTTTTCGTAAAATGTGTGTGGAAAGAGTACAAGTATTTGTTCGGGTGTAGCGTTTGTTGTTACATCCCAATCTTTTGGTTTTTTGTTAAGAATTAAATCTCGAACACAGCCTCCAACCAGAAAAGCCTCAAAACCGGCGTTTTCGAGGGTGTTTGTTACATGTGACACTTCTGTAGGTATAATGAAGTTTTGAGTCATGTGAGTGGTTTTAGGGCTTTTTAGAGTGCCTTTAATTATTAAAGAGACATTTTTATTCTAATACAACATCACCAAGAATCGGTCAGAGATATTTTACTCGTCGTCACTCGTAAAATTCTCCGACCCGGTCTCGCGACCCAGTCTGCTGACTGGGTACCCCGCTCCGACTTTCGATTCCCTAAATAAAGCTACGCTTTATTTTAGTCCTTACTTTGTGCGGCTACCGGGAATCGAACCCGAATCTCATCCTTGGCAAGGACGTGTTCTACCACTAAACCATAGCCGCTTCCCTTTCATTGTACATAAAGTGAGGAGAAATTCAAATATATACGAGTGGGTTGTTGAAAAACATGTCTCCGTTGTGCACACGTAGCAAAAAATCCCAAGCAGTTGGGATTTTTTGTCGTGTGCACCCGGCAGGACTCGAACCTGCAACCCTTTGTTCCGAAGACAAATACTCTATCCAATTGAGCTACGGGTGCATTGAATCTTTATAATACCTAATTATTAGCTTTTGCCAAGCCCTCATCATTCTCAACACATCAACACTTGATACAGTAAGTCGTAAGCAGCCTTTATAATTAGGATTCTTCTTCACTGAATGGATTGTTGGTTTAAATATAGTTTTTTGAAATTCTGAAGTTTTTATTGATAGTATATCAGCCCAAAAAGGCAGATGATTCTCGAAATCTTCAACTTTATGGGTGAATAAGCGTGCTTTTATAATCTTTTTATCTATGTCTAGATACTTCTGTATCCATTTATACATAAATAAAATCATATCAGGATCAGAATTTATAAATTGAAACTCCCCTGTTCTTTTCGATCCTTCTGCCCAGTATAAAGCTATACCCAAAAGGAACATAGAGTCTTCTTTTAGTAAGTTAAACTTATCTTCTGCGTACATAAACACACGTTCTTCCTTAATAATTCTTTTTTGAGTGTTAATTAAAGATGCACGTAACCTTCCTTTATGTTGTCGTTCCTCCGATTTTTGTTTTAACACGAGAATTTCATTCGCAGAGAGGTTGAGATCTTTAAACCATCCAGAAAGGACACCTTTAGATACAGGTATAATTTCTCGAATTTCACCATAACTTAAGCCATTTTTTCTCAGCTCTAAAGCTTTATTTTTGTCTTCTAACCGTGACCTCATGTTACATACTATGGTAACACGGTTAGAATAATTAACCTATTAAACAGACATTTAGGTTGTAAAAAGACCTTATTTCAGACAAAGTCCGTAATTTAAAGCCATTTTCCACAAAATATGTTGAAAACTGTGGATAACTCTGTGGACATGTGTATTAGAGACAGTCTTTGACTACTGTCAAAGTATCAGACTTTATTGGTCAAAAACCAAAAAAATGGCTTTATATAAAGGAAATCGTGTACTTTACTGTTTATAATCGAATAAAATTAATATGTTACATATGTAACATGTATACCGCTGTTACACGTGGCACATGCATTTTGCCTTGTGGTTACTAATAATAAATAGGTCTATATAATAAAAATTAAATAGATGGATTAATGTAGTACGTTCCACGTGTAACGGGTGTATACTATGTGTAATGGGTACCAAAACACAAAAGCAGATACTGGGAGCAATAGGAGAGGGTGCTGTGTGTAAATATTTAGAACGAAAAGGTTTTAAGGTGATAGATAGAAACTATTTAAAAAAGTGGGGAGAACTTGATATTGTGGCCACAAAAAGCAAAAAGATTCACTTTATTGAAGTAAAAAGTGTATCAAGACCATTTGAACATGTGCCACATGAAACAAGAGAAGGGTATAGACCGGAGGATAATATGCATCCTTGGAAGCTACAACGGCTGGCACGTACTATTCAATCGTATCTATTGGACAAGAATGTCTCTGATGATACTGAGTGGCAGTTTGATGTTGCAACAGTATACGTGGATCAAGAAAAGCGTTTATGTAAGGTGAATATGTTGGATGATGTAATTTTATAAATTGTAATTTAACAGTTTTATGTTAGACTGACGTATGTAATTAATATCGGGGGTGTGGTGTGAGCTTATGACATGCTTGATTTGGGGATACATTTGTTTTTTAAAAGTTAAGAATAACGTCGGGGTGTGGTGTAACGGCTAACATGCCTGTTTTGGGAACAGGTGACTCCGGGTTCGAATCCCGGCACCCCGACGTTGGTCTGAACTTTTTAAATCTAAAACAAATATATCCAGAAGCATATTATGCTTCTGTGGCCTAAAAAAAGGGTGACTCCGGGTTCGAATCCCGGCACCCCGACGTTGGTCTGAATCAGGTAAAAAATCTCAATTGTACCCACAATATTTGCTATGAAAATACTTTCACTTAATACGTGGGGAGGAAGAGCGGGACATAAAGAAGTATTAGATTTTTTAAAAAAGCATAAAGAAGTTGATGTTTTCTGTCTTCAGGAGATTTGGCAAGGAGGAGAAGAAAAAGCGCGTGAGTGGTCTGAAAATATGGACACCACTATGTTTGATGGTATTAGTGATGTTTTACCAGAATATACTGGCTATTTTCGTCCACACTGGGGAGATTTTTTTGGGTTAGCGATATTTGTTAAAAAAAATCTAAATCTTAAAGAGGAAGGAGAGGTGTTTGTGTTTAGAAATAAAGAAAATATCCATGATGCGTGGAGCAGTAAACATCCTCGAAATCTTCAATATGTAACCATTGAAACTCCAAGCGGCCTACGCACAATTCTTAATTTACATGGTCTCTGGACTGGAAAGGATAAAGACGATAATGAAGATCGCATTATTCAATCGAAAAATATACTCGCTTTTATTAAAAATATTTCAAATCCCGTTATTTTGTGTGGGGATTTTAACTTGTCACCTGAAACGAAAAGTTTAAAAATGTTTACAGAATCAGGATTAAGGGATTTGATTAATGAGTTTGGAATTACATCTACTCGGTCAAGTCATTATAAGAAACCTGTTAAGTTTGCTGACTATGTGTTTGTAAGTAAAGAAATAGAGATAAATGACTTTAAGGTTTTACCAGATGAGGTTTCAGATCATCTAGCATTGATAGTAGATTTTAATTAATAGTATGTTCAAACGAACTATTGAAGATTTTATATGTGAACATTGTGGGGAACAGGTGACTGGAAATGGTTTTACCAATCATTGCCCACAATGTTTGTGGTCTAAACATGTTGATATTGATCCAGGAGATAGGAGAGAGGGGTGTGGGGGAATGATGAGGCCTATTGAAATACAGAAAAAAGGAAAAGAGTATACTATTCTCCAAACATGCCAAAAATGTGGCTTCACTCGGGTAAATAAAGCTCAAAAAGAGGACAACTTCGATATGATTTTGCAGATTGCTGCAGAGAAAACACAAAACTAATCTCGTTCAGATATTGCGTTAAATGCTTCACGTACTTCTCCTTTATGAAGCGAAACAATAAATTTCTTTAGCGTGTCGTAAATAATAGGAACTTCAAGGTAATCAATAAGGATTGCGATCCATGCAAGCCATGAAGGAATCAATATATTTTGAGTAAATTCTGATACTACAAACTCATCGGTAATCCAAAAAAGGTGAAGCCATTGGGTGTTGAGGAAGATAAGGTAAAGGATTGCTTTAAAGCTAAATTCTTTGCGTAAATCATCGATATATACAAGTGATGCTGCGATAAGAGCAGGTATTTCAGTGTAGTCAACAAGAATAAGAATTCGTTCAAACACTTCTCCTGGAGCAAAAAGCGCATGACCAAAGGCTTTTGTCCAGATAACGTTGGTGAGAAGCCAGATAAGATGGATTATTTGTAGACCAAAAAGCCCGAGGGTGACCCCGAGAGTGAGTGTGGGGTGACTATCGTACCAACTCCAAAACGAATTCCAGATTTTTTTCATAATTTACGTATTGTAACAGGTGTTTAGCTTTTAAATCAATGAATCCCAAATAATTGAAAGTATTACTTTGAATCATATAGAGTTTTTTCATATTGACTTCTGTATTACATCTGTAATACAATAATATATATGAGATCAGTTATTAATATTTCATTACCTGAAGACAAAGCTAAAATCATAAAAAACCGAGCAAAGAAAGCTGGGTTTGCTTCGGTGAGCGGGTATGTACGATCACTCCTTGCTCTTGATGAAGAACTTGTTTCTCCTGAAGAATTACTTGAAATGTCTCGACAAGCAGAGAAAGAATATAAAAGCGGTAAACTTGTAAAGGTAAAATCACTCGCAAGTCTTTTAAAATCAGCTTAATGTTATGAATACTGGACCTATTTTGTATAGCTCTGGTTTTGTAAAGCAATTTAAAAATTTACCAACTTCTATTCAAAAAACGGCAATCAAAAAGGAAGCACTTTTTCGAGAAAATCCTATTCATCCGTCGCTTCGACTACATAACCTTAAAGGTAAGCTTTTAGGGTTGTATTCTCTTTCAATCACATTAAATTATCGAATTATTTTTAGACGAGAATCAAATGGAGATATTATTTTTATATCCATTGGAAAACATGATTTATATAAGAGCCTATAGAGATTAGTTACTTTTTCAAAATCACATCACTGAGAGCTTTTGTAAGCGTAGGGGCGACATCTGTATTAAATGTGGTGGCGTATGGAGCGCTTGATTTAACGAGTGAGGAGATATTTACATCGGTTCCTTCCATAAGACTCCTATTTATATATTCACTAGTGATCGCTCTCAGATTTCGTGATTGTGTAGTATCTCCGTCTGAGCTTGTAGAAATGATGCCAAGTAATTTACCTTTTTCATCTATCACTGCTCCACCCGATGAACCTTTTTGGGCTACTATACTACTACCAAGGGAAATCAGATCTACAGTATTTTCTCCAAACGTATAACGATCCGAAACACGTATGACCGCACTGCTTTGGTAAAGGCTTTGAATAATTGTTTGTCCTCCAAGGAAACCTGCGGGGTATGAGATAAGGATGGCATTTGTGCCAACATTTACTGTATCCTCTGTATTTATAGCCACAAACGGTAATTCTTGAGGCATTGCGGATCCATCTATTTTTCCTGTAATACGGAGAAATGCATAGTCGTATTCTCCTGTTCCTTGTGGGTTGGGAAGTGTAATATCATTTTTATGCTCAGCAATCCATTTGGTAGAAATATATACCAATTCCGCTTTGTAGGTAGGGTATGCTGGGTTTCCGGTGCGTATGACACATTTCACAAAATCTTTTTGATTATTGAAGTCTTTAAGTAAAAAATATTGAGCTATGTGAGCATTGGTGAGTACTACACCATCTTTACTGATGATAACTCCACTTCCGGTTATTGGCGTTAAAGGTCCCGATGAATCGGTGGTGCAGAGGATATTGATCACTGCTTTACGAGCGTTTTCATTAATACTCTCAAAAGAGGTGGTGGGTTCAGGTGTCGTGACAAGTACTTTTTGTGCATCCTGAACGGATGTTGGTGTAATGTATTTAGTCTTTATTAGTTGTTTTTGTGTGGTTTTTGGCGTGGTGTTAGCTAGGGTAACCGTGTTTGATGTTGTGGTAGCTTGAATTTTTTGTTCAACAGGAGTGGTTGTTTCCTGTTGGGGTGTTTGTGAAATTACGGTAGGGGATGTCAGGTTTGTTGATACAAGGTAAAAACTTAAGAGTATAAGAGAGTATATTGCAATTTGAGCAATATATTTTTTCATAAGCCTTAGTATACCTTTTTACATACGAAGTGTATATCTGTACTTTTGATTATATATAGTGTGGTATACTATGAATAGTTCGATTTTATGTATACTCAAAACATTAAACAAAAAGCGTTAGAGCTTCGAAAAGCAGGTTATTCATATACATATATTATGAAGCATGTTCCTGTCTCTAAAAGCACTCTAAGTGCCTGGCTTTATGATATTCCTTTTACTCCAAATAAATACACTCGAGATACAATAGGGAATGCTCGGATTGCATCGGGCTTTTACAAGAATAATCTTAAAAAAGAGAGCATAAAAAATGCAGAGAATCGTGTACACAAGGATATGCCTTCTTTATCGGAAAGAGATGTGTGTATGTTGGGACTTGGTTTATATATTGGAGAGGGAGGAAAGACTGAGGGAATTACCCGAATTATAAATTCAGATCCGAGAGTTATAAAAATGGTTCTTCGGTGGTTTGAAATTCAGTTTGGAATTCAAAAGAGTAATCTTAAAGTCAGAATACATATGTACCCTGATACACATAAAGAAAAAGCAGTTGAATATTGGTCAAAAATGCTTAGTATCGATAGAGTTTATTTCTCTAAGTCGATTGTAGACACAAGAACAAATAAAAAAGTATCACATGTTGGTAAATTACCATATGGAACAGCTCATGTGACCATAAAAAGTTTGGGCGACAAAAAACTTGGAGTAAATATGCATCGCTACATCATGGCTTTGATTGATAGGGTTTTTATGTTACAATAGGTTTGTCAAATTATAAGTGCGTTTCGTTTAATGCGGGACTAGTTTAGTGGTAGAATGGGACACTTCCAATGTCCAGACGGGAGTTCGATTCTCCCGTCCCGCACACATAACAAAAAACCGGCCAAAACCGGTTTTTTGTTATGTGTGCAGGTGAGCAAAGTGGAGCTTTGCGTGGGGAATCGAAAGACGGAGCGGGGTACCCAGTCAGTAGACTGGGTCGCGAGTCCGGGTAGGGAAATTTTTCGAGTGACGACGAGAAAAATATTCCTGACCGATTTTTCCCATCCTTGCACACAAAAAGAGCCGAAAAGGCTCTTTTTGTGTGCAAGGATGGGGGGGTAAAAGTAAAATCCGCTCATTTACATTAAATATGGAATAATGGTGTATATATCAACTCTCGAGCTCAAAGGGTTTTTGGTGTTAGATATTTCTAAAAAATCAAGAATACACAGAACTACAATACCTACTCCGATACATAGCTAAAAGCGGCACCATAACGGTGCCGCTTTTATGTTGCCTTTTAGTCTGTTGGAGAATAGCAACAGATTGCTAGCATACTCTCTTGTTAAAGAGAGATTTTCTGAAGTATAGGTAAGGCCTCTTGTGAAGTCATTTGCCCCGATGCTAATGCATCCATTATTAATTGTCGCAACTTTGCAATCAAAGATAGGATTTGTGCTTGAACTTCTCTTTTTTGTGTCGCAGACAGTTGGACCGTTGTATTATTTGACGTCTGTTTAAGTGTTGTTTCTGATGTTCCTAAAGGTGATGTGGTAGTGGGGGACAGTGTCGAAATTGTTGCAGATGTGGAAGAATTTCCGTATCGGATCGTGTTGGTGGTCTGCCAGTCAGAGTTTACCTGTGCCTTTGGATCAACAACAATCTGATCCACTATGCTTGTCCCGTTGTTTTGGACAGTATTGCCTTTCAACGTGATGCCTTTTGCGGATCCGATGATTCTTATTCCATACTGCTGACTCTTGTTGCCGATGGTATTTTGGATAGTGTTGTTCTGTATGTTCCAATTTGTTGAGTTTTTTCCGTCTATCGTGTCGTAGATTTGAAAACCGTCATAGATATTATCAACAACGGTATTGTTCGTGAATGTTCCTCCTTGTACATAATTGATGCCGACGGCCGCAAAAGTATCTTTGCGCCCATTGCCGGATATTGTATTGCCGTCAATAATAAAACCTGTATCGTTCTTTGAAGGGTCGGCGCCTCCCAATGCTAATCCTGATCGATCATTGTCTTTAATGATGTTGTTGCGTATCTCAGGGGCACTGCTTCCAAATGAGGACCAGACTCCATATGTGTTTGCGATCAGTCGATTGTTTGTCGCTTTGTTGTTGGATCCTCCGGATAAGTCAATTCCACTACCGCCCGCCGTCAGCAGTCCGTTGTCGTGAATATAACAATTATCCACCGTGGCGTACTTATTCAACCAGAAGCCAACTCCTGTCTCGATACCATTTTTGATCTCACAGTTTTTGACGGTTATTTGCTGGCGATATGACTCACCAACGACGAGAGCATCGACAACATCACCATCAGGATATGGAACCGTGCCATTGCGTTGGGTCTTGTTTCCGTCGAATAGAAGGCTATCCACTGTAGCACCGTCACCGGTTATCGATAGAATTCTCATTTTCTTTCCTGCCATCAGTTTAAGAGTTGAGGAGGTTCCATCACCCTTTATTGTCACACCACCCGCCTTAAGCCAAAGCGCTGTTTGGAGAGGTTTTCCATTTGTAAGGTTTGACGGCGAGCCAGCACTTGTTCCGAGCATATATGTTCCTGCTGGAATATAGATCGTACTGCCGTTGCCTGCCTTATCGATTGCCGCCTGTATGGCAGGTGCATCATCTGATATACCATCTCCTTTTGCTCCAAAATTCTTTACATTGATTGATTTCGGTCCATTGGAAGAAGTACAGGTAAATCCTCCGTATGCCGCATTACTTACATCTTCACCGGATTGACCATGGATCCACCAAATGTAATTGCGTCCAGGAACCACAGGGGTTGTGTAGTATGTCTGAGTCAGCGTATCATTGATCACATCTGTTGTTCCTGTATTGAACCAACCTCCTTGCGTTGCACTCGCGTCATCTGATGTGTCGTTGATACGCAGAAGATAATTTTTTGCGCCAACCGCCTTATTCCAGGAAAGTGTGACTGAGTCTCCTTTTGCATTGCATTCATAACGCAATCCTGAAGGGGTAGCAGGTGGTACACACGCAAAGGTTCCATATGCGGGTGCGCTCGACGTAATGTTCGTTATTTGCCCATGCACCCACCACGAGTAAGTTCTTTCAGGAACTACCGTCGCGAGATACGATGTTTGTCTTACATTGTCGTCGCGCACATCGGTAGAGTTCGGGTTGTACCACCCCCATTGCGTATCGGAGGCGGCATCATCCGAGGTATCGTTCATTCTAAAAAGATACGAGTCTGCGCCAGCCGAGGTGTTCCATGATAGCGCAACCTTTGTTCCCATGTTACTGCAACTAAACTTCAATCCATCAGGCACCGTCGGCGCAGGAGTAGGAGCAGTACACGTAAAAGTACCGAATGTGGGCAGGCTGGATGCTGTATTTCCAGACTGACCGTGGACCCACCACGAATACGTTTTTCCTGGAATCACGGGAGCTGAGTAGGAAGTTTGAGATACCGTATCGTACTTATCGGTCGAACCCGCATCGTACCATCCCCATTGACTCGTCGTGCTGTCATCAGATGGTTCATTGAGTCTAAAAAGGTATGAATCCGCACCAATCACGCTACCCCAAGAGAATGCCACACGAGTACCATCACTACTACACTGAGTCGTGAGACCTGTTGGGTTTGCAAGCGATGTTTGTCCTGATGATTTGTTTGGAATCGTGACTAAACCTACCGCAAGAAGTAGCGACCCACACACTAACCAAAAAAATTTTTTTTTCATATATTAAGTATATCCGAAGAGTATTGGAGACGGAAGCTTGGATGTATCCACTTATTCATATCAAATACTATGTTCAATCGTACTTCCATTCAAGGTTATTTAAAGAAGTAGTCTTAAAACGGAGAAATTTCATTTACTATTCGCGAGCTATTGACAATACTGTGTTATATTGTTTTAATATTTAAAATTTCTAAAAGTACCTTTAAAAAATTTCTGTGGCCGGCCACATTAAACACCGGAGAAAGGGGAGGGTCATGCAGACTTTTCTCATTAACGTAGGTGGTGTCTTCTTTGGCACGGTTCGTCGTGCTCAGTGGACGTTGAGCCTTTTGGCTCTCACCTACTTCAGCTGGAGACCTGGTGACTTGTTGGTCATCCTAAAAGGTATTCTTTACGGAGTACTTTTGCCCATTTTGGGTGAGGTGGTAACCGGAGTCGCCCAGACCGTTGGTGGACTGATAGGATCGGTAATTACGATTCTGATAGTCTACTTAGGATTCAAGATAATCCTAAAAAAGGTGTTTGCGCCTCCGCCAGCGAGTAAGAAAAAAAAGGGCTGAGACCCCTTGCCTACGGCAAAAGAATCTCCTAAACCCGGTGACGAACCGGTGTCCGAGTGAGTAAACCTCGGACTTCTACCAGAACATTCAATGCTTGAGTGTTGTGGTGGGAGAAATCCCAGGTTCTTTAAAAAAATAAGGAGAAGGAAATGTTTTTACGGTTTCTTTTTGTGTTGTTTTTTGGTTTGCTTGCGACGATTCCGGCTTGGTTCGCATGGCGCGAGATTTTACTCGTCTATGACGGGCTTTGGAGCATGTGGGTAGACTACAGTTTCCAAAAGGAGATGTATGTCCGGGGCCATATCTTTAGTGCGCTATTGTGGTTTATGCCGTTTATGATTCTACTTGCAATCTCCGACCGTGTGAGTACCTCACCGGAGGAGCGCCGGCGAGTGAAAGAGCTGGTACAACGACAACGAAATGAGGAGGTGCGTCGCATAATGCAACCACGTTTTCTTCCAAAAATCCGTTAGCATAACCTTTCATCAGAAAGGAGGTGATCTGCCCAAGACTGACTTGGGCTTCCATTAAAGTTTTTAGTCCCGAAATTTTTAATGGGAGCAATTCCGAAGTTCTTTATAAAGGTTTAATTCCAGTAAATCCTGACCTTTGTGGCAGGTATGGATTGTGGAGAGAAAATGAATATATGTGTCTTTGCCGTCGTCATTGTGACGGCAGTCCTCTCGAGTTGTACCACGGGAAATGGTGTGTCAGCGATGACCACCGCTCCCTGTAACCTCGCGACGCTCAAGATCAAGAGCGTCAAGATTGAGGGGGATCGGGACGAGTTCGTCGCTCGTGCCATAAAATCTCAGCTCTACA
>DBEI01000026.1:6630-10804 GCA_002294445.1 Patescibacteria group bacterium UBA910 | reverse complement strand
CTGCTTCTAAGCCAACATCCTGACTGTCTGGGAAATTCCACCTCCTTAGTTTGCTACTTAGCATGAATTTAGGGACCTTAGCTGGCGGTCTGGGCTGTTTCCCTTGTGACGAACGGAGCTTCGCCCCCGCCGTCTAACTGCCGTACTCTTAGTCTTTGGTATTCGGAGTTTGATAGAGGCGGCCGCCTTGCGGCAGGTCCGCTTCTTCCAGTGCTCTACCCCCAAAGGGAACATACGACGCGAGCCCGAAAGCTCTTTCGGAGAGAACCAGCTATTACCGAGTTCGATAAGCTTTTCACTCCAACCCACAGGTCATCCGAAGGTGTTGTACAACCTACCGGTTCGGGCCTCCATCTGTATTTCTACAAACTTCACCCTGCCCATGGGTAGCTCACCCGGCTTCGGGTCTGATACGTACGACAAACGCGCTATTCACACTCGCTTTCGCTACGGCTCCAGGCGAAAAGCCCTTAGCCAAGCCGTACGCATCAACTCGTTGGCTCATTCTTCAATAGGCACGCCGTCGCGGCTTAAGCCGCTCCGACTCCTTGTAGACATGTGGTTTCAGATCTATTTCACTCCCCTCACCGGGGTTCTTTTCACCTTTCCCTCACGGTACTAGTTCACTATCGATCTCTAAAAGTATTTAGCCTTACCAGTTAGTACTGGCAGATTCCCCCGAGCTATTCATGTCTCGAGGTACTCAAGAACAACAACAAAGAAGATAGTAGATTTTCATGTACGGGACTATTACCCTCTAGGGTCACGCTTTCCAGCGCATTCCATTAACATACTATTTTTTAACTTCTCTCAAATAAATTTGACGTTGTTGCCTTACAACCCCGACGCATCACACTAAGTACAATTTTTGCACTCACTGTGATGCGTCGGTTTGGGCTCTTTCGTGTTCGCTCGCCGCTACTAACGAAATATTGTTCTTACGAACATTGTTTTCTTTTCCTCCAGGTACTGGAATGTTTTACTTCCCTGGGTGTGCGCTCTACATAATCTGTAGAGTAACAGCAAAAGCTGTTGGGTTCCCCCATTCAGAGATTTCCGGATCAAAGGTTGCTAGGTACCTCCCCGAAACGTATCGCCACCATGCCGCGTCTTTCATCGCCTTTTAGAGTCTAGGCATCCACCATATGCTCTTAAATTTCCCATTAGGAAATTTAAAAACCACAATTATATTTTACATTCATACTCTGTTATCTAATATAAATTAGTAACAAAATATTTGTCCGCCTACTCACCCGAAAAGACCCATCATTGGTCAGTAGTAAGTGGCGGGATTTAGTTGTCAAATATCGAGTCAGCCTGTCGAACAAAAAATCCGCTTGTGGCGGAATTTAGGCAACAATCAATTAAGCTTGTTTACTAAACGCCGCTTTTTAGATTCAATGTTTTTGTCATACCGAATGAAGCTAGTATATACGAAGCATTTCCTTCTGTCAACCAGCTTTTACACCTATTTTTCAAGGCTTTCTGGTTTACCTCAAATGGTACGAAAAACACCCCTAAAAAGGGGTGTTTTTCTTCTATATTCTAAACTGAAGATTATCGTCTTTCTTTGATTTCATCTCGGACTTTATGTATAGCATCCGCTGCAGCCTCTTGCCCTCCGAGTCCAAAAGCGAGTCCGAGTGCGAGCGATACCGCCACCACAAGACCAGTAAAGAGTGTCTGGATAAATGCACCAGCAATACCCATTTGTGAAAGTGCGACGAGAATTGCAAAAATCCATACTGCCCATTTTGACACCTTACCAAGCATACCAGATGATGTAAGACCTGCAGTACGTGAAGACGCTACTACTACTTTTTCCAATGCATCACCTACCACTACACCGACCAAGAGAATGAGTACGGCAACAATAAGTCGTGGAAGATATCCAAGCACCACCTGACTCAAAAACTGTGTCACCTGTGCAAGCCCAAGCACATCAAAACTTGCGATCAAAAAGACAATGATAATACCTACTTTAAAAAGCCATCCTACAAAAGCTGACGCGTTAAGTTCAAGTCCAGCTCGTCTTACAACTCTCTCGAAACCAGTTTTTCTGAGAGCCTCATCAAATCGCAAAACATCCAAGAATTTTTTAATTGCATGACCAATAAGTGCACCCACAGCCCATCCAAGTGCGAGGATCACCAACGCAACGATGAGATTTGGAATAAACAAGAGCACACCTGTCCACAATGTTTGGAAAGAATTTTGTAGTATTCCTCCCCACGGTTGAAGCATCATATAAATATATAAATTATTAAAAAATAAATACTAATATTTTAGGACTTGCTCAGTGAGCATGTCCGTTATATTTTACCATGGAATTAGAGACCTAGTTTGTTAATTATCTTTTCATGTGGATAGTCGAGAATATCACGAATGAGTTTATCATACATCGAAAGTCGATATGCAAAATCAGCAGTAGTGAAATAAGCATACTTCAATTCTTTACCTATCTCTGCTTCAAGGGTACCGATAAGATTTTCAAGATGACTCTTTTTGATATTATCCCCCACCACAAAGAGATCCACTCGACTTTCCATATCTTGGATAAACACTCCAGCAATAACCAATAGTTTAACACTACCAAGCTGTGCTACTTTTCTTACGATCTCTTTTGGTTGAAGCGGTTTTGCATTAATTAAAAAATTTTGAAGTGCGGATAGATACACAAAATTTCGATTGAGATAGTAGCCATATGAAGTAACACGCATTTCTGTCTTTCTTCCATTTTTTACTTCAGCCTTACCAACCACCTTTTTTTTAATCAAAGATATTCTATCAAGACCAAGGATTTCTTTTCGTACTCGTGCAGGATCTTCTTTCACACGATCTGCAATAGCGCCGATTTCAAAAACCATATCAGGATTAAACAAAAACAAACGCATAATTTTAACCTTTGCTTCAGATCCGAATAATTTCGATAGTATTTCCATAGGAGAGATTATAGCAGGTTCACTGTATTCTGATAATTGACAGCACAATTAAACTATTCTGTTTATATAGCAAAAAATCCAAGGGTAACCCTTGGATTCTTTGTGACTAAAGATATAAGATTATTTAAAAGTAACCTTACCTCCCGCTTCTTCAACAGCTTTTTTCAAAGCTTCTGCGTCTTCTTTCTTCATACCAGTTTTGAGCATTGCTGGTGCACCATCTACGAGGTCTTTTGCTTCTTTCAAACCAAGTGCAAGTGCTTCCTTTACAACTTTGATAACAGCAATCTTTGTAGCACCACCATCAGTAAGCTCTACATCGAATGAAGATTTCTCTTCTGCTGCACCCGCTGCACCACCTGCTGCTGGAGCCATAGCTACAGCTGCTGCTGATACACCAAATTTTTCTTCAAGGTGTTTTACCAACTCATGAAGATCAATAACTGACATTGTTTCAATTGCTTCTACGATAGCTTTGAACTTCGCAGGAGTTTCTACTACTTTTGTTTCTTCCATAATAATTAAGTTATTTTTTAAATTTTATATTGTAACCGTTTAGAACAATTAAATTGCTTCAGATACTAGGCGCGAGAAAATTTGTGAGCAAGCCGTACTTGTCGTACGGTGCGCGAACAAATTTGAATCGCAACAACGTAGATGAAGTGATTTTATTGTTTCTTCTCTGCAATTGCGTTAAGCGCAACAACAACTCGTTGAATTGGTGAGTTAATGAGGTTAACAAACTGAGCTTGAAGTGTTTTCATTCCTGGGATATTTGCAACCGTAGTCATCTCTGACTGATTCATAAACTTCCCTTCGAACACACCGCCAACAATCTGTACTTTCTTATCAAACTTCTTTTGAAATGCAAAGATCTCACGTGCTGGAGCCAAAAGGTCTGAACCATATACCATGGCGAACTCACCTGGCATCTCTGGCATATCACCTTCGATTCCTCCTTCCTTGAGTGCTTTTCGAGAAAGTGTTTTCTTTGCTACAACGTAGCCTACACCATTCTCTCGAAGTGCTTTTCGAATCTCACCTGTCTCCGAAACCGGTAGACCTTTGAAATTCAAAAACACAAGCGATTTTGATTCTGCAACAATCTTTTTAAGATTATCCAAAATACCTGACTTCTTATCTTTTGATACAGCCATGTAATTTATATTAGAGAACTAGTAATACGACCATAAGGCTCTTTGTATCCAAAGAAATGAGATGTCTCGGTAGGA
>DBEI01000026.1:0-6243 GCA_002294445.1 Patescibacteria group bacterium UBA910 | reverse complement strand
CCTACTGTCTCTGACCTTATTGCCTCCCACTATACCGAAAAAGTCTCAAATGGTCAAATTAAACACTTTATCCATACCACATGTTGACTTTATAGATAGGGTGCTGTAAAAATAGCTCAGGAGAACATCGTGTCCACCCCTCAACAAATTGAACTGATCCCGTTTGACCTCAAGCGTGCAATCCGCGTTGCTCAACAAATGGGACTTGAAGGAGTCCTTGAACAACTCACAAAAAAGAAGAAAGACCCGGAAGACATGGAGGGCTTTCTCTCCTGCTTCACCAACTCGGTAGTTGCAGATGAATTCATTGAGCTTTACCTAAAAAAGCCCTAGCTCTTTTCTTTCACATCAAAATGCTCTCACTTCTAGATAAGTGAGAGCATTTTATTTTTTATTTTTTCTTATCGAAATAATCCTTCTAATATCCCCCATCCTTTTCTAGGTATCCATAACAAACTATCGAATGCAGAACTTTTTGGAGAAGCTGTGTATACTGTTGCAACTAAATCATTTGGGTTAACTTCTTTTGTTTCTGAAGGCGTTTCTTTTTTAATTTCTAATATGGTCTTTGAAATAATTTCTTTTTTAGGTACAGGTTTCACTGTGCGCACAATTTTTATTTTTGGCTCTTCTCGTGCCACAACAGGGTCAGTTGTGACCACCTTGGTGGCCACATTTTCTACAGGTCGATATTCTGCCACAACAACACCAAGTGGTTGTTTGAGCATTAATAGATCATCTGTATTTACAAGAACATCATAAGAAAATATGATCGATTTCCCTTTCTGAATAATTGTGTCTCTTGGTATATCCAGTCGTGCATGCGCACCTTCAATACTCCACTCCCCTAGATTAACTTCACCAATCGATTGATTGGTAACATTTATACCTCCGGATACAGGTTCTATAGTAAACGTTGGTTTAATCACCATCACCTCAGTGCGTGATACCGCGGATTTATCACCATATGTTGCATTGAGTACCACCACATATTCTCCTGGAAATTTATACCGATGCGAGACGGTTTGTCCTTGTGCAGTTGTGCCATCGCCAAAAGACCACTGATACTGAATGTATATATCAGGTACACCAGTGAGTTTTACTGGTTCTGCTTTAAAAACCACTTCACCTCCGACTGATGAAAATCGTTTTCTACCAGCAGATACCTCAAAACTCACCACGTCCCTCGAACTGTATGCCGGTGACGGACTAGAGTGCGTAGATATTTCCACTGTATTGGGTGTACTCGTATTTGCTGATGTTGATGTAGTTGTCGATGTGGATGTAGGTGTCGAGTTAGACACCTGATCATTTGTTGATGTTGTACCAACCAAGATACCTTGTGTGGCAGTAAAACTATTTTTAGTATCTCGGCCGGTTGCTGTCACTGTAATAGTATGTGTACCTGTAGTAGCATCACGGTAGTAGAATGTTCTGTTGGCAGTATTCTTGGACATAGTGGTACTTACTGGATTCCCTGATGAGTTAAGGAATTGCCCAGTTGGTGAACTACTTTGAAACAGTAAATCTGTTGTTTCAGTTACTGACTCTTGAGTGCCGCTACTATTTTGCGATTGAATAGTAAGCGGTTCTGAAATAACTCCAGGTGCAACCATGCGACTTTCATTGGTAAACACAAACTGACTCACTTCAGCATATACAATTCCTGTATATAAGAAATACACAATTATAAGGATGATAATTTTTTTTATTTTCATACACTATTTTTTCTAATTAAAAAAGAAAATCCTAATACTTAGGATTTTCATTGCTTACTCATGATAACTGATGCTTGGGTGTTTACAGCAGACACTTCTTTGCTTTTATATACTTTAATCATAATAAGTATCACCAGACTAATTGCAATTAAAGTGATAAATCCAGAAAACATCCGCCAAAACTTTTCATCAACATATTCTTTCATATATTAATAATATGACTATCTCCTACTTTTTACAAACTGAACAATGAAATAAATGAGTGAAATTGAAGCATACATTCCTGCAAACAACCAAGTCAATAACTTACCATCAAAACTGAGTATCATTCCATTTCCATTTCCAGCGATATAAGCAAAAATGATTGTTAGAAATACATAAAGACCACTCAATAACAACCATATTTTATATTTTTTATACTCAAGTATCATTGCACAAAGACTTACTAAAAACAAAGTAACACACCAATAAAATATATACCCCACAAACTGAGCAGTATCATAATCAAACGATGATTTAGTATAATTTGATACCCACAAAAACAACACTATTGAACTAATAAAAGTAACCGAACTCACTAACTTCTTCATTTTATTTCCTTAGATTAATTAATAAATTCTCTAACATCATAACCAACACATCAGCATCTGAATCTGATATTTTTTTATATCCTTTTTTTACAATTGATCTATCAAGAACCCTCTTAAATCTCTCGGCACTCAACTCTACTTTTGATAGTTTCCCTTTCTGTATTGATCTAATTATATCATCAATACGTGCATACAAATTATATTTATATTGATTTGGAATCTGAGATATTTCCACATTCTTTCGCATAATCTGGAGAAAAAGTATTGGATCAAACCCAGCACCAGGTTTAACAATAAAATCCATCAATCCGTCACTGTTTATATCAAGATTTAATTGTGGAGTTTGTGATAGTTGGTCCACCATGACCTCGCCCTTTGTTTGAGTAGTAACCGGAATATCTACAAATGCATATTTTGTACCAACACCACCTGGTAGAACTTTTTCAAATTCAAATGTAAATGTACCAATGTCAGTACCCTGAAGTACTACCTTTTGTAAGTTTTCTTCTGGAAGGTTTATGTATTTCCCCTCTCCGAATTCCATATATGAACTATTCGGAATATCTTCTTGTATATAACAAAAATCATTTATACTTTTACAAACCTTTCCTGTAAAATTACCTAACGCATCATAACTTCCAATAGAAACCGGCGAATGAATACTTATACGAAGCCGATTAGAAACATCAAGAGGTTTTTCACTCGTAAGCACATTATCAGGTAAAATATTAGTTTTCTGTATTATTGATTTAATTAAATCATTCACCGATTTTACTTCTAAAATATTCTTATGCTCCCTATTGACTCTAGTTAAAGTGTTATAATTTTTGAAATTTACCCACCATTTCTCACTATCCATATAATGCGCACTCGGCTCCACCACCGTCTTGTCACCATCCATAGTAAATATTGGTCTTTCATCAAGTGTATATGGGTTAGCACATCCTACAGTTCCTCCTGTGCAACCTGTTAGCTTTGGATAATATTCAAAACTTGCAACAGTATCCAGACCCCAACCCGCAACTTCTATAACTCTCATAGTTTCTGGTGGTACCCACATATCAATATCATCATGAACACGTTCTACGTGTGTAATCAGTGATTCGGAAAGTTTAATCGGTAGTTTTGTCTGATATATCTCAGGATCACTTCGACCTTCATCGCCAGTAAGGAATTTTTTATATTCACCGTATGAATCAATAATATCCCCGTATGCATTTATAAAATTAGTAGTAACACCAGACTGAATCGCATTATCTCTAAATGTAACCGGTGAAATATTTACTCGATTGATATATTCCTTCGAAGGCAAAAGCCCATATCCACCAAGCATATTTCTCCCAAGTTCTCGTGCATGTTCTTCATCGAGTAAATACCCCAGTAGAATCCGTTGATCATACCCATGAAGCAATGCTGGTACGGCAGACGCAGTACCAATCTGTGGGGTTGCTACAAGAATCAGATTATCAATCTTATCAATTAAATTACTGGTTCCATCATTCTTCATTTTTTGCAACTTCACCATCAGTGCTTTTGCGAGAAGTCCTCCGTTACTATGAGCAATAATTGTTACTTTACCTGTTGTTGATGAAGCCACTAATGCTTCTAAAGTGCTAATAAGGGATTTTTTTTCGTATTCATACGGTGTACCATTTTCTACAATATCACCTACGCTTTGACGCCAATCATACGCATATGTTTGCCAGTGAGCCATACGGTGATCTTGAGGTAGACTAGGATCACTCAGACTATCGAGTGTAGCAAAAAAACTTTTATAGATATTCTGTCCAGCCATACCTGTATAAAAAGGTGTGTTTGTCTCACTAATCGCATCTCGAGTATAGATGTGAGAATTTTTAGTTGTTCCATCTGTGTTCAGGTATAGATCCTCAATATCTGCTTTATTATTTGATTCCCACAACTGATCTTCACAATTAATATCACATGTCACACCTTGTGGTTTATAAAGCCGACTCGCTTGGAGTCCAGGAAGAAATAATACATTTGAGTAGCCAAAAGTTTCTTTTGATAGATCTTTTTGACCATCATCTAACTTAAAGAAAAATATAGATGATGAACATCCTCGATCAACCCTACACCACTGCTGAAGTGCGGAATAATCATTTGTACTGTTATATAATGCACGATAATAATTTTCTGTATTATATGTTCCTACCGTATTTGCAAAGTTCAATTGAAAATATTGATTTATAGCAAACTTATTTTCTATCACAATACCTTGCGGGAAATAAAACCACACGAGCTTATAGGAATCATTTGGTATAGTGCTCGCTAAAACAGCATTTGATGCAGATGATGTGGCACTTGCAACATAGCGCCAAGATGACACCACACTCAGTTGAATATCTTCAGGATTTCCAACCTTCTTAAGCCACACACCTATGTTGTACACCGTCTTTCCTGCACTATCATTACAAGTTAATACTGACGTGCATGTAAAACTTACAAGTTGAAAGGTGTTAAGTATGGGGCCATTCAGAGATTCATCTTGTGGAGACTGGTCAAATATAATCTCTGCATATGCCACAGATGGATATATAACAAAAATCGCTCCAAAAAGAGCGATTGTTGCAATAGAGAAAATATGAGTAATATTTCGTTTTAAGAGACCATGAAAACTAGAACTTATCTGAGCCATGATATTTTGTATATTACTATATATTTATTATATCTAAGTATATGCTCCCCTCACATCAACCGTCAACAGTATCCAAAGATTACCATGGATGATTTAGGTTGTGGTGTAATTTTTGAAAAAAAACCAGCAAGTCTGCCGGTTTTTTGTTTCTGCTATTTCAATGAATCTCTGAGGGCGACGAGCTCGGTGTTACCTGGGTTTGCCACAAGACCTCGTTCAACTACAGCTTTTGCCCTTGGTATATCTTTTGATACATCACGGAATGCTTCTGCAAGCTGGAAGTAGAGGTAGATCTGAGTTGGTGCATTTTTGATTGCTTGGTTGTAGTACTGCTCTGCTTTTACCATATCTTTGAGCTGGTATGCGTACATATTTCCAAGGTTTCCTGATGCAATGAAATCCTTATCTGCAACCTTTGTTACATACTGCCAAGAAGCCACTGCTCCTTGATAATCACCTATCATTTTTTGATATATACCTAAATCAATCCATTTTTTTAAATCTGTTGAGTCTTTCTTTAAATCAACCTGGAGCGTAATAATTTTATTAGTAAGTAACTGCACCACTTCTGGAGTAAACACTGCGGACTGACCAAACGTCACAGGTCGAGAAAGATCTGGTGCTGCCACGCTAGTTACTTTACCTTCAGTAAGAGGAACTTGTTTTATTGTATAACTTCCTGTACCTTCTGCACCAATAACAACACCTGAAGAAGTGACTGTATCTACTGAATCAATATTTTTAGTCACATCTGTTTTCTTATTTAATACAGAAAATAGACCAATAGAAATAACGATAATTAGACTAGCAATTATTATTTTATGTTTTTGTGTTAATTCCATAGTTGACATACTAGCATATTTTTATATAACAAAAAACCACCCTTGCGGGTGGTTTTTTGTTATAGCTCATGAAAGCTTTATATTGTTAAATAATCGCTAGACTATTTTGACAATACTTCTGCTGACATGTTAGCTGCTGGAAGTCCAACGAGTCCATATCCGTTTGTCCAATCAACTGATGAACCTACAGATGTAGTTGTTGCGTTTGGAGACCAGATAAAGTCATCATTAGTATCAGCATCAACTATTGCTTGTGTACTCATGAATCCTGAGAGTGAAGGGTAAGCTGCATCTCCCTGAAGCTGAGTCTGAACAGATGCACCAGTTGCTGAACCTGCTACTGTACCAACAACTTCGAAGTATCGAGTTGTACCTGCTGGAACCTGAATAGTTGTAGATGCGCCAGCTGATGTTTGTGCAGTAACGTTAAGATC
>DBEI01000052.1 GCA_002294445.1 Patescibacteria group bacterium UBA910 | reverse complement strand
TATGCAAGACACTACTCATAACCACCTGGATCATACTCAGAAAAACAATAGAAGGGTTGTTGTGGATAGGGACAACAATCTTCAGCTTCAGTGGCACTTTGATCAATACATCAACAGGTTTGCTGAAAAAAGTCATCCTATCAATCTGGATTGGAATCAAAAAAATGATAGAGATACTGTTGCAGTGGTTAAAAAAAGCCACTCCATCAGGAGCCAAACTCCTGAGCTTCAGTGTCAAAGTAGGAAGATTGCCTGTATGGGCATGGATCGTCCTTATCATTACAGGAGTGCTTTTTGGTGCCTTGGTTGGACTATCTGTACTATACTATATTGTAGTTCACTGGGCGCTTCCAAAAATCAATACATTCCAACTGAAAGACCTAGCAAGTCTTCTGACTTCAGAACACTTGGTGGAATACACGACAGTCATTGTATTGATTATTGTGACGATGGTTTATATATGGCGGACTCGCGAGAAAAAACCCTCCCCACCAAAACCTATCACCCCGAGTACTCCACCGGCACCAGTTGCACAGAGTACTCCACCACCAACAACCCCTCAGCAAGAAAAAAATAAAAGTGGTTGGCTTGATAAATGGTGGATAAGCGGGAGGATACTACCTCTCGTGACATGTTTTATCTTGATAAACCTATTTGTCTACCTACGTGATCCTATCATCTGGTGGGGTCGATTCTTCAATTGGTGGTCACTTGGTTTACAGGTTGGCATAATCATGTTTATTATGATCAATCTCGACAAAAAGAAAAAACATGGGAAGTACGTAAGTATAGTGGCGGTACTACTACTTCTAAACACATTAAACACATTGACTGTCCCTGCCACATTTATGAATTTTGACAACCCATCGGCATCAACACCTGATTGGTTTAGAAATTCACGCACCTCATCACGAGAGGCGCAGACAGCGCTAGCACCACTCACACGGTCAAGTTTCGAGATGGAATTAAAACCCTGTCTTGAACACGACGGCTCGAAAGGGATAGATGCGGATAAGATTAAGGGTGCCTTAAAAGGTTACCCCGGACTTCTGTCGATGGCCTGCAGAGAAAGCGGGCTCAACCATAGAGACCCTGAGAATCCTGGTAAAATCTTGCTCGGCAAGATTGACCCTCGAGATCTTGGTTTTCTGCAAATCAACACCTACTACCACCCACCAGCAACAGTGGAAAAAGCGGTGGGCTGTAAAGATTTGAAAGAATTTTCCTGTAGTGAGAAATACGGTAAAAAATTATATGACGAATACGGCCTAGAACCATGGTTTCCCTACGGTCCACAAGAAAGTGGGAGACAATATGCACCATTCACCGTGACCGATACAGCAAAAAAAGATTTTGGTCCTCGGATTAATATTCCAAGGATCACACGAGAAACACGCTTTGATGTTACCGCACCGGTAATTGTCGAAGTAGAATATGAATCAGGTGAAAAAAAAGAGTTTACACTGATACCTAAACAGTTTACTGACATGGGTATCAGCGTAAAATGGCTCCGCTTTAAACAATCACCAGACACAACAGAAGAAGGTAAGGTGACAATTACCTACATGTTCTACAGAGTACCTTAAGTTCTTTACGCACACGCGCCCCTACCAGGGCGCGTGTTTTTGATATAAAAAATCACCTCAGAATTACTGAGGTGGTTTTTTATGTATTTTTATGACTCTAAAGTCTATTAGTTATGAATGGCACTTCACTTTTATTTATACCAAACGTATCGAGAATCAATCGGATGATACCATAGGTAGAAAACATAATGAACATACCTACCAAACCCCACACAACAGCATCTTTTGCTTCACTTTTTTTATTTGCATCTGCATTGATGAGCTGTATCACACCCCATGCAAAATATATAAATGCAACTGAAAAGAGAATAAAGATAAGAGGGTTTAGTATGTACGCACTTACTTTTGTCAAAATGCTATTCATAGAAAACTAAGCTTGATTATTGAAGCTTAGGAACAGTGATTGAACTACCCCCTACTACACCAACTGTATTTTGAAGGTAAGCGATGATTCCGTACAAAGATGCCATTACTGCAATCGCAATAACACCATAGATCATGATTGATTTACCTTCAGCAGCTGCTTTAGGCTCACCTGCTTTGCTAATATATTTTGCAACACCAAAAAAGAAGTAAATGACTGCCAATGCAAATGCCATTGGAATCAAGAGGTCAATAATCTTTTTAGCTTCAGTTACAAATCTGTTAAGATTTGAAAGTGTAGTTCCTGCGTCAGTCTGAGCAAATGCGAGCACAGGAAACAAACTCATCGCACCGTAAATAATTTTATTCATAACGTATTATTATAAAAACTTATATTAATGACTAATTGATAACTTTACCTTCTTTGGCTGAGAATTAGGAAAATTTTCTTAATTCACTCGCTTTACGTTGGTAAGAACCTATACACTATATGATACAAGGTATGTGATAAATTTCAAGGGTAATGTGGATAAATACACGCTAGGGCATCTGCCAAGATTCACATCCACTATATTCACCTTTAGACGGATCACAGATCGGTGCATTATTCGGTCCTCCCGTAATACCCGTACTAATACCCACTGAGTCTCCGATATACTTGATAATTCCAAAAATAGAGAACATTACAAACAATGCAATAATTCCCCACTTCATCTTATTTTTTCCTTCTTCAATTGTTTTATCACTCACACTGCGAATAAACTGTGCGAGACCATAAAAGAAAAATATTAATGCAAGACCGAAAATAATAGGCACGGTCAGATTGAGAATACCTTGAAAAGCTGTAAGCAGAGACTTAATCTTATCAAATGCAGCAAATGACACCTGAGGTATCACCGCTATTAAACTAAGTGCGATATATGTTGTATATGTGTGTTTTTTCATAAATGTGATTATTCTAGAGGCGTAAATATGAAAGGAGTCTCCTATGCAGGCAAAAAACTTCTGATATTTTGAAGTGTATCCCCAAACTCAAACTGACCACTGAAGTACAAAATAATCGCTTCAAATGTCCATAATACAAAAAGGGCAAAGATACCATATCTCATGAACTGCTTTCCTTCAGTAATCGATTTTTCATTGCCAGACGAGAGAATAAATTTTGCCACACCCCAAAAAAAAGATATAAATGCGATCGAAATAAGTATATT
>DBEI01000023.1:2282-4343 GCA_002294445.1 Patescibacteria group bacterium UBA910 | reverse complement strand
TGATTTTTATATTGAGATCACACACCATCCAGAAATCAAAGGACACGAGGAATCAATGGAAAAGTTGATTGCGTATGCAAAAGAAAATTCTGTTCCGCTTGTTGCTGCACATGACGTATACTACCTTGATCCGGAAGACAAAAAGGCTCGCGAGACTCTCCTTTCAATTCAAAATGGTGGAGACTTTGTCGAACGAAATACCGAAGAAGACTTTTCTTTTATCTCGCAAGAAAAAGCAGAAAAATATTTCAAACACCTACCTGAAGCTCTTGAAAATACAATAAAAATTGCTGATAAATGTAATCTTGATATTGAACTTGGTAAATGGGTGTTCCCAAATTACATAGTAGAAAGCGGACTCTCATACGATGACGAACTTCGTCGTATCACCTATGAAGGCATCGTGCGCAGAAAAGTAGCAGATACACCAGAACTTCGTGCGCGCGTCGACTACGAACTGAAAGTGATTAAAGACAAGGGATATTCACCTTACTTTCTTGTAGTGGGAGACCTTCTTCGTTTTGCTCGTGAAAACGGTATTCTTTCAAATATTCGAGGATCTGTGTCTGGTTCAATGGTGACGTATCTTGCAGGTATTACCAACATTGACCCAATTGAATTTGAAATCCCTTTTGAACGTTTTCTCAACCCAGATCGACCAAGTGCTCCCGATATCGATATGGACTACGCCGACGACCGTCGAGATGAAATGGTGGAATATGCACGTCGCAAATACGGCAATGACAAAGTGGCACAAATTGGAACATTTGGAACCATGGCTGCACGTGGATCAGTACGTGATGTAACCCGCGCACTTGGTTTCCCTTACTCTACCGGAGACATGATTGCAAAACTCATCCCAATGGGTGCACAAGGTTTCCCCATGACCATCGACCGTGCACTGGAGGAAGTGGAAGAACTCAAGGAACTCTACAAAAATGATGATACTGTAAGACAAATCATCGACATGGCAAAAAAAATTGAAGGATGTGCTCGTCATATGGGTATTCATGCTGCGGGTGTGGTGATCTCTCCTACAGAAATCACTGATTACACCGCCCTTCAATACGACCCAAAAGGTGAAGGAAAAATTATCACTCAATACGACATGTACTCCATTGAAGATGCGGGTCTGCTCAAGTTTGACTTCCTTGGTCTCAAAAACCTCTCCATCATTGCAGACACACTTGCACTCATGAAAAAAACTGTTGATGTGACATTGATGCAGGATGATATACCAATGGATGACAGAAAAACATTTCGCATGCTTGCAAAAGGAGAAACAACTGATCTCTTTCAGCTCAACGGCGATGGTATGACGCGCTTTCTTGTTGAACTTAAACCATCAACTATTCACGATATCAATGCGATGGTGGCTCTCTATCGACCTGGTCCAATTCAATTTATTCCAGAATACATTGATCGAAAACATGGCAAAGTAAAGATTCACTACCTTGACCCCGCACTCGAACCAATCTTGAACAAAACCTATGGAATTTTGGTGTACCAAGACGACCTCCTGATGATGGCACACAAACTCGCAGGATATACATGGGGCGAAGTGGATAAATTTCGAAAAGCAGTGGGTAAAAAAATCCCTGAAGAAATGCAGAAACAAAAAGAAAACTTTATTCAGGGTTGTGTTACCCATTCAGGGTGGCCAGAGCAAAAAGCTCGAGAACTCTGGAAATGGATTGAGCCATTTGCATCATACGGTTTCAACAAAGCACACTCTGTATCATACGGAAAAGTGGCGTATCAAACTGCATATCTCAAAGCAAATTACCCAGCAGAATACATGGCATCGGTGCTTACCCACCATGGTGGTGAAGTAGAAAAAGTAGCAGAATCAATTGCTGAATGTAAAAGAATCAGTATTAACATCCTCCCTCCAGATGTGAACGAATCTTTTGAAGACTTCACCGTAATCAAAGGAAAACCTGCAGAAAATGAAGCAGAATCAACCTCTGATTCGATTCGTTTTGGACTCACTACCATCAAAAACTTTGGAGAAGGTATTGCTCAATCGATCATTGAGGAACGAAAAGCTCGTGGTCCATT
>DBEI01000023.1:0-1905 GCA_002294445.1 Patescibacteria group bacterium UBA910 | reverse complement strand
AAAGTAGGAGCTCTTGATTCCCTTATCGGTACCACATACTCGAGACACACTTTATTGAAAAATCTAGATACTCTTCTCGCCTACCACAAAGAGTCACGACACGAAGCAACGACCGCTCAAGATTCACTCTTTGGAGATAGCGGTGCACCTACACTATCAAAACTCGCACTCATACCTGATACAACAGCGAATACCACAGACCAACTCCTTTGGGAAAAAGAACTTTTGGGACTCTACATTTCAGGTCACCCTCTCGATCAGTACGCGGAACGTCTTGGCAAACGAGATATGAGTATTAAACGACTAAAGCAAACCGCAAGCTCTTACACCCCTCCAAGCCCTCAACCTTCAAACAATAAAGCATCATTTAAAAAACAGACAGGTAAGACAGTGGTTATTGCAGGAATTATCGAAGAAATGAAAGAAATCATGACAAAAAAAGGCGATAAGATGCTTTTTGTACGACTTGCCGACCTCACTGACACTATCGAGCTTGTTGTCTTTCCTAAAGTATACGAGGAATTTAAAGATATGCTTGCAGTTGATAACTGTGTAGTTATTAAAGGTACCTTCTCAAAGAAGGATAACAAGGAGAGTGTGTTGGCTGATAAAATTAAATTATTAGAGTAACACATTTTCATTTTTTCATTTTCTCATTTAATCCTCGAGTCCTTAAAAAATTAATTTCTAAAATAAAGCTCTTTCCGCAGACTCCCTTTGGTTGGTCTGAGTACAGACTAAATGAAAATGTGTTACTCTTAGGTGCGTGGTGGAAAAAAGCTGCGAATGTTTTTTAAATTATTGTAAAAGTAAATAAGTTATCAAAATAAAAAAGACCACTTTTTGCACAATTGCAAAAGGGTCTTTGAGAAACAGAGAAGATGTGCAAGCAAATCTTCAAAAAAGAACAATTCGGTGCAGAGGGTGCGAGTACAAACATCTACTCCCCACCCTCCGCAAGCCTCGACGTCAGGCCATACATTAAGTATATAGTAATTGCAAAGATATTGTAAAGATAAAACCTCTTTTCATACAAAAGAAAAACCTCTCTTCGCAGCGATTTGCGAGAGAAGTCGATAAATGGACCAGAGGTCCGAAAGAACAGATGATTGCAGAGCAATCGGGTGTCATAAGTGAAACTTATGACTAAATAAACAAAGAACGGTGGTAGATGGAAGGAGTGGTTGAGCAGAAGCTCGAACCCATCCTTCCTAACCTTGTGACCTTTCGATCACACTTATATGATACTCCTTTCATTTTATATGTCAAGCATTAAAAAGTGGATTGAATACACTCTAAATGCTAGTATAGACCTATGGAAAACGAACAACTACAAAACCAGCGACACTCTCTCGCTCACTTACTCGCCAAAGCAGTACTAAACCTTTATCCAGAAACTCTGCCTACTATCGGCCCAGCTACTGACACTGGTTTTTACTACGACTTTGAATTTAAGACTCCTCTCAAAGAAGAGGATCTTAAAAAAATTGAGAAGGAGATGAAAAAGATCCTACCTCACTGGCATGGTTTTGTTGGCACTGAAGTTGGTGAAGGTGATGCAAAAGAAATGTTTGCTGGCAATACATACAAACTCGAGCTTATTGACGGTATCGTAGAAAAAGGAGAAAAGATAACGCTTTATACTTCTGGTGAGGGGCACCATGCATTTACCGATCTGTGTCGAGGTGGACACAGTGAAGATATGTCGAATGTATCACCTGACAGTTTCAAGCTTGAAAAGATTGCTGGCGCATACTGGCGAGGTGATGAAAACAACACCATGCTTACTCGTATCTACGGGCTCGCATTTTCTACAAAAGAAGAGTTGGAAAAATACGAATGGCAAATGGAAGAAGCAAAAAAACGTGACCACCGTATCATTGGTAAAGAAATGAAGCTCTTTAC
>DBEI01000025.1 GCA_002294445.1 Patescibacteria group bacterium UBA910 | reverse complement strand
TTTTTGAGCCGTTGCTGGGAATCGGACCCAGGACCATTTTCTTACCAAGAAAATATTCTACCACTGAACTACAACGGCAATAACTTAGTTATACTATAATACTGATTTTATATTTGCAATTTGCGAACAAATTAAATCTTTTAACTTTACGTTATGAAAATGCACAATTAATACTCCATGCTGCATTTTTCTGTTATACGTACCATTTCCTCTGTGTATCAATATTGTAGTTTTATAAAACTGAGATTTTTCTACCTTTAAAAAATTAGCCCAGAATAATAGGGTTTTTTCTACATCAAAATCATTATATATCTGGAGTTGAAATCTTAGCTTCTTTTTATCAATACTATAGATTTTAACCAGAAAATCTATAAATTTTTTTATCAGTTTTGGGTCAGAATTACATATTTTTAAAGTACTGGAGTCCCGTTTCGATCCTTCTCCCCAAAACAATCCTAGACCTAGCCCAAATAAAAATATATCTTTACGATTTTTAGGAGCGGAGAAAGAGAACGGGTCACCTTTTGGATTATACTTACAATAGGTCGCTTCTGAAATTGTCCTTTTTTCTATTCCAAACTTATTTAACCAATAATTAATCTTATGCTCTGAGCATTGAAAAATCTGTGCGATTTCATTTGAAGACAACTTCTTTTCCAGATAGAGGTGTCGTAATTTTAACTTATCCATAGTAAGTAGACTTACATACGTATTATACTACACTCTATTCTAAACAAACAAAAGTCGCTCGCGCGTAATACCGTAGGTGCACCTCAGAATTACACGGAAGCGACCGATGTGTGAGTTCCCTCACAACATCTCACCGAGAGGTCTGCCCTCAGCACAGACGATCGGTTAGACACTATACTAGCACAAAACAACCATTCATTAAACCCAGATATTCAGAGATGTTTACATACACTCACTGCGAATATAATTACATATTTACAATTCTTCCACCTAAATTATCCTCAACCTCTACTTCTATAACCTGAGCATTGTTAATTTTTGGAAGCTCAAGCGATCTAGTGTTCATATAATGAGCGACTATTTGTTTTATCCACGCATTATGAGAGACACACAGTATAGTTTCATCTGGGTATTGATCATATAATTTTTTTACAAAATCTAAGACTCTTGTTTTTAACTCAGAAACAGATTCCCCTCCCTCTGGCTTTTTATCATCCTCTGCCCCAGGCAAACTCTCCCAATCTACAGAGGTATGATGTTTGCCCTGGAATACACCGAGATGCCTTTCTCGTAATTCAGGTGTAAATGTAAGTGGTGTCTCTGGATGAAACTCTTTTATAAACAAAGATGTATCTACACACCTGTTTAGATCAGAACTAAAGATATGTGCAAATGTATATTCTTTCAATTTGAGAGCAGTCTCCTTTGCCTGTGCTTTCCCTTTTTCTGTTAAAACACCATGATCCTGACCCATCAATAGCCCAGCTAGATTTTCTTCTGTCTCTCCATGTCTTACGAGAAATAATTTCATCTATACATAGTATCACGATAATAAATTACCGCACAAAAACCACTTCTCGGCGGTTTTATTGCGCGACTGAGCGGACTCGACGGTCAAGTTTCTAAACTCACTTTGTTCGTTAAGAACTTTCTCGCCGAACTCGCCTGTCGCAGAGCGACATGGCTCCGTTTGTTCGAGTCCGACGCAAGCAAAGCAGTTTGCTTGCTCTCAGTCACGCAAAAATCCCCTTTCGGGGATTTTACTGCGCGACTGAGCGGACTCGAACCGCCGACCTCCCGCGTGACAGGCGGGCGCTCTAACCAGCTGAGCTACAATCGCATATATCTATCAACTTAACACAGCTTATGTAACCTTTTGGCTTGCCTAACCAAAACAGCTACAATCATATCTGTTTATAGCGTTCGAAGACATCTTTCTTCCTTTTAAGGAAAAGGCTCGACGAACCTAACCTATTATACATAAAATCGTATAATTTCAAAGGGTATTTATTATTGTGTCGACGGATGGAATCGGACCATCGTTTGAAGCTTATGAGTCTCCCGTTCTACCATTGAACTACGCCGACAATATATCCTCCTTCATGGCTTTAATTAAGCCAATCATTCTATACTTTAAATTCATTCCTCTGCGAACCACCAACCTACATACCCCATGATAATCATCATAATTATCATAGACCTTTGTAACTCTTGTATTTACATAATAAGGTTTCCTAAATTGGTTTCTGGGTAATTGTAACAGTTTTTTCCAAAAACTCAAGACTTTCTCAATACGACCTTCATGAATCTTATTAATCTGAATTGAGCACACTAAATCTTTTTTAGGAATCTTTAACACATCAATTAAAAATAATCTCATTACTCGTATCATCTCTGGATCAGAATTTACAAAGACAAAACCAGATGTTCTACTGCTTTTTGAACCTTCACTCCAATACAAAGCAGTTGCGATTAAAAGTAACTCTCGATTTGAAATTTTTTTAACCATTTCTTGTCCATATAACTCAGCGTCTCGTATAGCATTTAACCTCATTTTTTTATTAGCTTCTGCCCCCATTCTTTGTCCAGTTGTAACTGATACACCTTTATTTTTCACTAATTTAAAGTTTTGTTCAGGAGTTAAAGTTATATCTCGACACCATGCACTTACTGAACTTTTTGTAACACCTAACATACTAGCAATCACAACAATAGAAACCCCATTTTTTCTTAGTTGTCTGGCTTTTATCCTTTCGTTATATTTAGACATATATAACATTATATCATAGGTTCGAATACACTATACATACTCAAACCCACAAATCCTACCGCATTGCGCTGCAATGCTCCCCGCAACAAGTACAGAAAAGACGTCCATATGGACGTCTTTTCTGTACTTGTTGCGGGGCAGGGATTTGCACCCCGGTCCCAAGGTTATGAGCCTTGTGAGTTACTATTACTCCACCCCGCTATTACCCACAAGGATACCACACTCTTATACAAAATGCTAGACAAAAGAAAACTCTTTAAACACAGACTCGTAAAGTGCTACTACTCGTCGTGCTTCACGCTGAGTCAACACAAACGATGGATCATGTGCGATTTGATTTCGTATTTTATGTGCCTCCCACGCCAAGTCAAGAGTATTAAAATCGCTTTTCTCTACCCCTTTCAATTTATCACCAATAGAATCTCCTGCAAGATTCATGGTATCGAGAAGCTCCGCAAGCATAATATCTGCTTCAATGACTGCAAGTCTCCACTCTGACTCATTGTATGACTCAACATGCAACAACACCCTATCCCAATTTTTATTTATAGAAAGAGGTATTGAAATACTTTCATCATTTACCTGATTGAGTTTCATTCGCATATTTTTTCGTACACGAGCCAACTCATACAATATATACACAATCATAAACACAAGAATCACAATCAAAAACCAGAGTACATATCGTAGCCATGTGCTGATTTTATAAAACCACAATGCCACCTTCACAAATGGAGAAGCTTCTGATTTTACTATCGCTACATCACCTTGAGCTACCCATCCATCAGGACCACTCTCAAAATCAACATACCAATATTTTACACCCCCTATTTCCACAGGTCCTTTTGTTACTTTACCCTTTGCGAATCTTTTTTGCGTACCCACAGCTTTACCTCCCGCTTCATCATAGACAGTGGTCTTACTACTTGTCACTGTAGCTGTCTCGCCTATAGGATTTAATACAGATGAAAATGGACGAGTGTAGGTACTCATCAAATGTTCAATACTAAATGTTTTAATATTTATCCCTGAAAGAAAATTTGTTGCAGACGCCAACACTCCCCCTAAAAGAGTAACAACAACAAAAAGCATGAAGAGTACTTCCACAATCTGAATACCAAAATCTTTCTCAGGTGGTTTTTCTTCCACTTTTGGTTTTGCATCACCTTTTGGTTTATCGTCTTTTGGTTTATCGTCAGCCATACACTAAATATTGTTGATAGATACAAGTATATTATATAGAGCTTTCAAATATGAGCAAAGTTCTAGGCGGACAATAAAAATAATTCGAGCCTTACTTGTCGTAAGGTGAGAATTATTTTTTGAAGTCCAACAACGAAATTTGCCAGATTTGGAAGCTTGTTTACTCACCAAGAAATTCTTTACCTGCCTTAAAAAGATATTCCTCCCCCATGTGAGTTGCCATAAGCTGAATACCGAGTGGTAGATTTTCTTTTGTCACACCAGAAGGGATTGAGATTGCAGGAATGCCTGCGATATTTGCAGTCACCGTAAACACATCAGCCAAATACACAGACAAAGGGTCTTCCTTTTCTCCAATCTTCCATGCTGGTGCAGGAGTAGTTGGTGTAAGCACCAAATCCACAGATTGAAACGCAGTTTTAAATTCTTCTTGAATCAAAGACCGTACAATCTGTGCTTTACCATAAAATGAATCATAGTACCCTGCAGAAAGTACATATGTACCCAGAAGGATTCGTCGTCGTACTTCAGCACCAAACCCCTCTCCTCGAGTTTTCATATAATCCTCAAGCAAATCTTTTCCATCAACATGAAGCCCATACTTCACACCATCAAATCGTGCCAAATTAGAAGACACTTCTGCAGGCATTAAAATATAATACACTGCAAGTGAGAGACCAATATGAGGAAGCGAAATATCAGTGATAGTGTGTCCAAGTGACTTAAATTTTTCTACTGACGCTTTGAAATTTTCTTTTACTTCTTCACTAATACCCTCTTGATTAAGTAGATCCCACGGAACACCAATGGTGAGTTTTTGCTTATCAGCAACAGCTGGATACACCTTTTCATCAACCGTTGTACCGTCGTACACATCTACACCTTTCATTGCATCAAACAATATCTCTGCATCAGTCACCGACTGTGTAATCGGACCAATCACATCGAGAGATGAACCCATCGCCATGAGCCCGTGTCGTGAGATAGTACCGTAAGTCGGTTTGAAACCAACAACTCCACAAAAGGCACCTGGTTGACGTACAGATCCTCCCGTATCAGATCCAAGTGCTCCTAGTGCAAGATGTGCAGCTACCGCTACAGCAGAGCCACCAGATGATCCTCCTGCTACTCGAGTAGTATCAACAGGGTTTTTTGTCACACCGAACGCTGAGTTTTCAGTCGATCCACCCATTGCAAACTCATCCATATTTACTCGCCCCAAAAATACAGCTCCCTGTGCTTTTAACTTTAATATCGCAGTTGCGTCATATGGAGCAACATATCCCTCAAGAATCTTTGAAGCAGCAGTCACCTTTTTACCTTTAATCAAAATATTATCTTTGATTGCAAGAGGAATACCGAGTAGTGGATATGAGACACCTTTAGCAATCAGCTCGTCTGCTTTTTTTGCCTGCTCAAGCACATCATCGTACACTTCCAAATACACATTGAGTTCCGGGTTTTTCTCTGTAATTTCCGCTAGATATGCAGAAGCAAGCTCCACTGCAGTGAATTCTTTTGTATCTAATGCTTTACGTGCTTTTGAAATTGTGAGTGTCGCAAGATCAATCATGACAGTATTTTCTTAACTTCTACATAATTACCATCTCGTGCAGGTGCATTTTCCAGAAGCGCTTCGGTAAATTCACCTTCTGTGTGCCGTATCTCATCTTCTCGCATCACATTTCGAAGCGGTGGTAGTACAGTTTCTGCTTTTTCAGACACAGAGGTTACCTGACCAACATAACCTAAAATAGACTCAATGCTAGAAGCGAGAGACTCTTTTTCTGCTTCACTTACTTCAATACGCGCAAGGAGTGCGAGTTTTTCTATATCCTTTTTTTCTATCATTTCCCTATACTACCTTATTTTTTAAAATCCGTCAGGTCTACTGAATCATCTCAATAAACTGTTCCTCTGAAAGCACCCTCACGCCGAGTTCTTGTGCTTTATCAAGTTTAGACCCTGCGGATTCCCCTGCTACTACGTAGTCGGTTTCTTTTGACACTGAAGAAGAAACATCTCCACCAAGCGCACGAATTTTTTCCTTCGCTTCATCACGTGTCATAGTTTGAAGTGTTCCGGTAAGTACAAAAGTTTTCCCTTTAAATTTTCCTTCTTTCTGTCCACTATTAAGTGTTGACTGTATACTGACGTACTTCAGCAAATCATCTACAATTTTTATATTTTTTTTATCTTTAAAGAATGAGACGATCGACTCTGCAACAATTGGTCCAATGCCTGAAATAGCAAGCAACTCCTCTTCGGTTACATTTCTTATTTTTTCAATTGTTTTAAAATGTCCGGCAATATCATGTGCAGTCTCTTCACCTACCTGCGGGATTGAAAGTGAAATCAAAAATCGAGATAGTGTGGTCTTTCGTGCTTTTTCAATTGATGCAAGCAAATTATCCGCTGATTTTTCAGCAAAACGTGGAAGTGCCAAAAGATCACCTTTTTTCAAAGTAAAAATATCTGCATATTCAGAAATAAGGTCTGCATCAAGAAGTTGGTCGATTATTTTAGGACCCATGTCTTCAATATTGAGTGCGCCCTTGGATGCAAAATAATGAAGCTTTCTTTTTTGTTGCTCGTATGAATCTTTGACGACACATCGCCACGCAGCTTGCCCAGGAATACGTTCAATAGCACCATCACCGCCACACAAACTCACGTGTGTCGGCCACTTGAAAGGTTTTTCTTTTCCCGTACGAAGCGAGGTAACCACTTGCACAATATCAGGAATCACATCCCCTGCTTTCTGAATAATAACCGTATCGCCAATACGCACATCAAGTCGTTTTATCTCATCTTCATTATGCAGAGTCGCTCGAGAGACAGTAGATCCAGCAACAAGGACAGGGCGAAGATGTGCCACTGGTGTGACCACTCCTGTACGTCCAACCTGAAATACGATATCCTCTACCACTGTCGTTACTTGTTCAGCTGGAAACTTATATGCCACCCCCCATCGCGGAGACTTGCCTGTGTATCCCAAAGCTTCCTGTATATTTCGAGAATTTATTTTAAGCACAATACCATCAAGACCATACTCAAGCGAATCTTTCTTTTTTGTCCACGCATCATAAAAAGCTTCCACTTCATTCAAAGTCTTACATACTTTTGTATGAGGATTCACCACAAACCCAAGTTTATGCAACAATTCAAGCTCCTTTGATTGTGTCTCAATCTTCTCTTCTTTAAAATTTTCAACATCATAAATAAATGCATGGAGATTCCTTCCTGCTACCACTTTTGGATCAAGTTGACGGAGTGTACCCGCTGCAAGGTTTCGAGTGTTTGCATACAACGGTTCCCCATTCTTTTCTCGCTCTTTATTTATTCGTTGGAGCTCTCCTTTACCAATCCACGCCTCGCCAATAGCAACAAGGGAAACTTTTTTATTGAGCAGAAGCGGAATATCCGTAATTGTTTTTATGTTTTCTGTTACGTCTTCACCAACCACTCCATCTCCCCGAGTTGCTCCACGTATCAGCACACCATCTTCATAAGTGAGTATCACTTTCAATCCATCAATCTTCAACTCACAACAATATTCAACATCTTCATTATCCACTCCGCTTTTTTTGATAAAGTTTAACACTTTCTCATTCCATTTCTCCAAACTGTTCGTATCAAACACATCATCAAATGACCACTGACGGACCGCATGAGTAACTTTGACAAACTCTTTCAATGGCTCACCCCCTACACGCTCTGTCGGCGAATCAACATGCCTTAACTGAGGATACTGTGCTTCAATATCCTGTAGTTCCCTAATCAACGAATCATATGCCTCGTCACTAATTTCCGGAGTATCATGAGTATGATAAAGCACTCGATGATAATCGATAGTCTTCTGTAACTTCTCAAAACGTATAAGAATTTCTTTCGGGACCTCTTTCATAGATATACTCATTCTGCCAGGACTTTCGCAATCATGCAAAAACACCTCACATATATAAATTAATATGTGATTCTAATAGCACGCTCAAAACGAGATCCGGATCCACATGTATTATATCCACGTGATTCGATAGTGGTTGCATTCCCAGCACCTTTTGTAACATACACGATTGCACAACTTGAACCTACCGGAACTTGAAATGAACTGATCACATTACTCCCACTGGTGACACGAGTTGGTAATACAGCACTACCCCCGCAGGTGATCGACGCTTGAGCAATATTTGGATCAAATGCACTATATGAAGTATTGTTTGGATTTTTAACATCCCAAAACAGCGCACACTCAAGACCACTATCTGCAGTATAAAATGCATTATGTGATTCAACGTTTGTGGTCGTAATCGCAAGCTGACGGAGCGTAATATTTGCTACAGCATATGCAATCAACGCCAATGTTGCCGTAAGTATAATTGAAGTAAGCAATGCATATCCTGCTTGTAGACTATAGTATTTCATATATTATTGAGCCCAATTTCTTAATACCAACGTTTGCCTATAGGATTTTGATAAACCTTGAGCAGTCCATGACACTAAAACAGTCACAGACATCTCTGTATTACTAATTGATGTAAAGGTGATAGATCGCGTATATGGAGTAGCCACACCAGATGTATATCCATACAGACCATGAGTTGAATTATACAATAAGGGAGGGCATGATGAAGCACCAGAGTTACATGTCTTAATAGCATCAATAGTAGCAACTGGTACATCTACATAACACACCTTACCAGGGAAACAAGGATCTGTTGCCACTTGTGCCACACCTGCCAACCACTCTACAGACCCTCCTGTGGCCAATGCATTGATATGTGCAATCGCATTACTGTCTCTGCGATTGCGAATATATTCAAGAGCTTCATCCGCTAAATAATATGCGGTAATTTGATCTTCTGTAAAATTAGTTGCTCGCATCGAATGAGAAACCGCTGCGAATGTTGCTAAAATAGCAATCGACAATATCGAAATAGCGACAAGAACCTCAACTAATGTAAAACCTTTTCTCTTTTTATAATTAATCATATCTTAAATATCAATTTTACGTTGTGACATCAGTGTTTGCAGATTAAACGTCGACTGAGTACTTGTCTTGTTTCCTACCGTTCCAGATAAAATCAAAAGCACTCGTGGCTGACCCAGATCTGAAGGTGGAGCAGAATTAAATACATAAAATGTAAGACGATTGATAGTAATTTCTGAAGAAGTTACAGGACTCATTGTCCCACTTACAGTTTTCATAATACGCCCACCAGAAAGAGAATATACTATAAGCGCACCATCGGCAGATCTTATTGAAAACGAACTTCCACCCGAAGGACAATCTAAAGCGGGCGGAGGGTTTGTTGACGTTGTTCCACAATAGTAGTTGGTACCAAATCGTACCGTACGAGACATTGACTCAAGAGCAAAGTTTAGATTATCCATCGCAGTCTTCTTTGTCTGAGCTTTATCATTTGCCTCTAAAATACTCAGTATTGAACCTAAACTTACTGTCATGATTATAATAAAAACCGACAAAGAGACCATGATCTCAATCAAGGTAAAACCCCGTTGTTTTATTTTTTTATGTAGTCTATTCATCATGGTATTACAGGTGTACTTTGTACCACTATCTGACCTGAGAAGTAATCTGTGACAACATACATTCGCGTACCACTCTGACTCACCAGCTCAACATAGGCAGTTTTCCAAGGACCAGTTATCTCTACATTACTACTATTAAATACTTTGATCACTGGCTCTGGATTTGGACGCACATATGTCAACGTGAGATATCGCGCCCCACCACTAAAACACGTAAGTGTACCATTCATATATTCCGCACATACTCTCTGTACACTTATACCACTACGTAATGTAGATTTTTCTCTACACTCATCAGAACCATCACACACTGTTCCGCCATTATAAGCTCGATCACCATTAGTATCCGAATAAATAAAGAAGTTTTTTGGATTCTGTAAATCAAATACGATACCATAGGGTTTACTAAAATCAGTGCTACCTGTCTGCGCTTGCTTAGCTGAAAACCCAAAACTCTGCGCTTGACGCATAGCGAGCGACACTTCTGAGGCAGCAGTTTGAATCGCAAGATCATTATTAAATCTATAATTATTGAATGTAATAAGTAGTGTAATAATACTCATGATACTTATCACAACAATAAGTTCTACTAAAGTAAAACCTCTTTCACTGTGGGAAGATAATTTACACATTGAGTAACTGTGATAAACCTAAAACATCTATATGCATAAAGAATACGAGTAATGTACCAATAATTAAGAATGGTGCAAAAGGTATCTCTGAACTAAAGCCGAGCTTACTACGAGTAGAGTGTGGTAATAACTTGTTAACAATAATCAATAGCACACCAAACCCAGCACCAATCCAGAAACCTAACATAATAGCAGAGAGCCCAAATGGAAAACCAAGTAGTGCCCCAATACCAAACGCAAGCTTTGCATCACCAAAACCAATCCACATACCTTTTGATATCCACCACAGAAATGCAAATGGAAGCGCAAGCAAGAAAGGTGCCAAGAGATCAAGCCATCCCACCAACGTGAGTGGGAGTGCGAACAAATACGTAAACAAAAGAAGCTTTATAACAGCCAATACAATAAATGTATACACTAAACCGTTTGGTATGATTTTATGGCGAATATCATAAACAGAAATAACAACCAAAAGTGAAACAACAATAAAGTAATAGAGTGCTAGTCCAATTGAATACGCTAAACCATGAGGATATAGTGAAAAAAGTTCATAGAGTGATATCTGACGAAACGCTACTGCAAAAAACAATACTGCTGTTATCAACTCTACAAAAGGATACTGCCATGACATCACAGACTTGCATTTTCTGCATCTTCTTTTTTGTACGATGAAACTTAAAAGTGGAATCAATTCATACCACTCAAGCTTTTTACTACACACAAAACACTGAGATCGACCGTGATTAATAGACAAGCCTGTATTATAACGATAAATAACAACATTCAAAAAACTTCCAATTAACGCTCCTAATGCAATTGAACCCAATAAGCAGAGTAAAATTATATCCATAATATATACAGTATAATATAAATTTGATTACTTTAAACATATAGAATGTGCACAACAAAAAACCACCTGATGGTGGTTTTTTGTTGTGCATATAATGAGAGTTATTATGGACAAACTGTAACGGCACCTGCTGGTATCGCACCAGTTCCACCAGTTCCAATTTGTTTTGAGGTACCCAAACTATCAACACACCAACCTGCGCCAGTAGTTTTTAAGTTTGACCAAACTGCCCATGCGTCTGCTGCATTTCCACAACGTGTAGCAAGTGTTCCAGAACCAGACGCTGTAATAGCCGCATTTACCGCCGCTGTCACTTGAGTATTTGCACACACACCAGCATAACTATTTGGATTAGCTGCATCATACACAAGTTCTGCTTGAGCACGAATGTTATTAAGATTTGATTTAACTGCAGCGTCAGCACCTTTATTTCGTGCTGTGTTGAGAGAAGCAAGCACAACAGAAGAAAGAATACCGATAATTGCAATCACCACCAACAATTCAATCAACGTAAAACCTTTTTTCAAATTAACCATATGGTATTTATTCAAATAAAAAACTTTTAATAATTATTAATATTTATCTAGCACTCTCTTTTACCAGATACTCTTCGTGTAAAACGAATACCCATATTATACGCGAGTCTTTCTATAGAGAAAAGACCTCTGTGGATAACAAAAGACACGGGACAACAAATTAAAAAGTTAATCAAATACACCTTTTATCTAGCTTACAAACACTCAGCCAAACAGAAAATAAATTTTTATCCAACAGATGCAATATTATAAATTGGCATCAATACCGATGCGAGCAATATACCAACACCGAGTCCTAAAGATACAATCATAATAGGTTCAATAAGTCCCACCAAAGTATCCACAGCATTGGTCACCTCTCGTTGATAGAATCTTGCGAGAGTTTTAAGAATATTACCTAATTCTCCAGTTTCTTCACCTATTTTTATCATCTGAATCATCATTCCTGGAATTTGCCCTTCGTATTGAGAAAGAGAGGTCGATAAAGATGAACCACCTTTTACTGATGTAAGTGATGACATGAGCACCGCTTTATATATTTCGTTATCTACGACAGTAGAAGTAATCTCAAGGGCACGAAGCATTGGAATACCCGAAAGAATCATGGTATTCATGTTATCTGCAATACGTGATAAATACAGTTTTCTATACAAATCTCCAACATAAGGAATCTCTAACTTTAACTCACCAACCCAACGTGCACCTTCTTGTGTTTGTGAATATTTATAAACCACAAAACCGGCCACAATCATAGCTATAGCAAAAAATATACCGTAATGTAATGTAAAATCAGAAAATGCAAGAACAATCTTTGTATAAAATGGTATTTCTTGACCAGAATCTTTTATCATTAATCCAATTTTTGGAATAATAACAGTGAGCATTAGTATCATAACACCTATGAATGTAGCGATTACAAACGCCGGATACACAAGCGCACTTTTTGCTTTAGTGGTCACTTCATATGTACGATCGAGATAATCAGCTAGATAATTAAAAGTTTGATCAAGTTTACCTGATTCTTCTCCTGATCTGACCATGTTTATATAAAAGTCGCTGAATATTTTTGGGTGTTTTGCAAGTGCAGCAGATATACTCATACCCCCTTGCAAATCATCTGTCACTTCTAGCAGAGCATCTCTCAGTGTGTGATTCTCGACTTGTCCAGCGATGAGACGGAAGATTCGTAATGCAGATACCTGCGCATCAAACAATGTCGCTAGCTGTCGTGACAAGATAACAACATCTTTATTTGAGACACGTGTATGAAACCGAAATTCAAAATCAAAAATCCCCGGTTTATCTTCTTGTGGTCGAATAAAAGAAATGATCAATCCTTGTTTTTGTAAATTATTAATAGCAACATCAATATTTACAGTATCTATAGTACCTTCTTTTACTCCCCCTTGTTGATCAAGTGCTTTATATATGTAAATCATTGTACGTTATAATAATCGCTCCAAACCTTTTGAGTTCTGTGAAAACATATATGCATTTTCTACCGTAATCTCTCCCGCTTTCACCAAATCCGCAAGTGTTCTGTTGAGGTCAATCATTCCAAGCTCCGAACCTGTCTCTATAACAGAATTGAGCTCATGAATTCTATTTTCTCGAATGAGATTCGAAACTGCAGCATTGTTGATCAAAAGCTCATATGCAGGAACCATACCACCAGAGACACGAGGGATTAGTCGCTGTGAAAAGATACCAAGCAATGAAGCTGAGAGTTGAACTCGAATCTGACTTTGTTGCTCTGCAACAAAGGAATCAATAATACGTGCCACAGTCTGTGCAGCGGTATTGGTGTGTAGTGTTGAAAACACAAGATGTCCAGTCTCCGCAGCGGTCACTGCAGTTGAGATTGTTTCAGGTTCTCGCATCTCACCAATCATTAAAACATCAATATCTTGTCTAAATACACTTCGAAGAGCTGTGTGGAAATCGTGAGTATCTTCACGCACTTCTCGTTGTTCCACTAGTGACTTATCTGATTCAAAGAGATACTCAATAGGATCTTCAATTGTGATAATGTGCTCAAGTCTGTGTGTGTTGATATGTTGAATCAATGACGCAAGAGTCGTACTCTTACCCTGACCTGTTGGCCCTACCACAAGGAAGAAACCTTGTTGCTTATTTGCAAAGGTTTCAAGGATTGGTGGTAGATGAAGCTCTTCAAGAGACTGAATCTTTTTTGGAATAAGACGAAGAGCGACACTAATTTTCCCCAACTGAAGATATGCATTTCCTCGTAATCTTACAATACCCTGATGATCATACGCAAAATCAACTTCATTTTCTTCTACAAATTTTTCTTTTTGTTTTTGCGTTAACAACTCATCAAGTATCGCTTTGATATCTGCTGGAGCAAGTGCACTATACTTTTCTAGTGGAACCAACGAACCTTCTACACGCATAACAGGAATTTTACCTTCAGATAAATGCAGATCTGA
>DBEI01000051.1 GCA_002294445.1 Patescibacteria group bacterium UBA910 | reverse complement strand
TGGAGGAGTTTTCAATACAAAAGTAAATGTTCGGTCTTCGTACACTGTAATCTCTACAGGCACGATATCTCCCATCATCTTTGCTGTTGCATCGTTAAACTGCTTTACGAATTCACCGATAGCTACACCCGCCTGACCAAGTGCCGGACCAACTGGAGGAGCTGGGTTTGCTTTACCCGCAGGAATGACGAGTTTAAGTTTTTTTGTTATTTTTTTAGCCATATATTTTGGAATTTTGTGTAAAATCCCGAGAAGCGCGGGAAACGATACTATACCTTACAATTTAAGTAATTTCAACCAATTTAAAATTTCGTCAAATTTGGAAGCTTAAGACTTCCTTACTTGCAAAAAGTCCAACTCAACAGGAGTCTCACGACCAAACATCGCAACAAGTACTTTTACTTTTCCTCGTTCTTCATCCACTTCAGATACTTTACCCTCAAGGTCCTTAAATGGACCGTCTACTACCATCACCATATCTCCAACGGAGAGATCAATTTTATGTTTTGCAGTATGAGCATTCATACGTGCAAACAAAGATTCCACTTCCTTTTTTTCAACGGGCACAGGAAATACACCTGAACCTACGAAACCAGTCACACGAGGAGTGTTTCGTACCACATACCATGAATCATCAGTTACGATCATATCTACGAGTACATAACCAGGGTAAATCTTCTCTTCCTCCTCTACTCGCTTCCCTGCTTTAATTTTGATTTTCTTTTCAGTTGGAACAACTACATCAAAAATTTTATCTTCCATACCAAGAGACTCAATACGTTGCTTGAGGTTTCTCTGCACCGCATTTTCATATCCTGCATATGTATGGATTACATACCAATTGCGACCTTCACCAATTTGTTGTTTCGACATAATAATTTAAATTAAAGTACAAACTTTTCTAATACAATCTTGAAAAGATAATCAAATAATCCGAGAAAGAAAGCCACTCCAAATGACGTAAGAATAACAACAATTGTAAATACAATTGCCTGATTTCGTGTTGGCCAACTTACATGTTTCAATTCAACCTGTGTATCTTTGATGTATTGTATGAGACTCATAAATTTGTTCTAAAAAACGCCCTGGGGGCGCGACTAAACTAATACCAGTATAATACTCTTTATTAAACAATTAGTCAATATATCTGTAAAGTATCAAAAAACACCTCTACAGAGGCGTTTTTTGATACCCACGTTCTTTATGTAGTTATTTAATAGAGTATGTAATAGTTACCTGTGTCGTAAGTTTGTTTTCACCAACAGGAAGCTCTGGAGAAACTTTCACCGCACCCACAGCACCCATACCATACGAATCATATGTCCGCTCAGCCGTTATTGGATACCCATCACCATTATTTTCATAGAAACTAATAATGGTATCAAATTTTACACCAAGCTCTTTTGAAAGCACTTTTGCCTTCTCTTTTGCATCTATAATCGCCCGCTTTCGCACTTCCGCTTTCAATGCATCCATGTCATCCACAACAAAACTGAGACTTGAAACATTTGAAACATTCAATCCCCCAACCAAAGCAAGCATGTCACCCGCTTTCTCAATATTTCGTACTTTTACTTCAACAGACTGATTCACTTCATATCCAGAGATTACTGATTTACTTGGAGGACAGGAGTATGTTGTACACGATACTGTCACATATTCATATTTTGGATAGATATTATATGAAGCAGTTTTAATATCCTTCTCTGCTACCCCCGCATTTTTAAGTGCCTCAATAACTGCATTACTCTTTTTTGTTGCCTTGTCCTGAGCTTCCCCTGCAGTTTTCCCCTCTTCAATAACAGAATACACAAATGAAGCAACATCTGGTTTTACTGAGATTTCACCCTTTCCAACAACAGATACAGTATTCATCGCAGGCACATCTTTTCCGATATATGAATATTCTTTCAACGCATTGATGGTTTTCACTCCAATAAACACAGCAAGTACAATTGCAAGAATCATTGCATATTTTACTATCTGTTTTTTGTCGTTTGGATCAAACATATTTTCCATATTTTTTTGATTACTTATAAGAAATGATATTATATCACACGCTTCACCACTTTATGTGCCACATACAATGAACCTAAACCAACCAACACACCCATCAACACATCAGAAAGCCAGTGTACCCCAAGATACAACCGACTCATACCCACACAAAAAGGAGTAAGGATACAAAATGACTGGTGAACCACCTTACGGAATGTATTTTTTTCTTTCCTCATAAACCTGAGAAAAAACACAAAAAATGTTGTAGCTACTGCCGCATGAGCAGAAGGAAAACTCGGTCCATATGCAGTAATAATGCCAAATTCTGGGCGAGGATGATTGATAAATAATTTAACCACCCAGACAAAAACGAAAGATGACATTATCGCAATTAAAAACTCAGCTGTGTTCTTTTTACCTTTCCATTTGTACAAGAAATATGCAACAAGTCCAATAAGCAAAATCGCAGGTATTGTATTAAAAAACCATGTAAAGACATAAAAACTATACGTTAAACCAGGACTTTGAATTGAGTGAAAAAAAATATTCACGGATTGATCAATTGTATTCATATACAGTAGTATAACTTGACTCTTTGTTGAGGGCTAGATAGGATATGGAAAGATATGCCACACAGAGAATGCACTGTTCTTAGTCAAATCTGTGGATACGATACGACGTCCGAACAAATCGAACCCCCCACAGAAGGACCCTCAACTCCCCAGACAGAGCCTCGTCTTGAAGAAGCAGTCAAGATCGAACTCCCCACAGAAGAACCTTTAACTCCTCAAACAGGACCTCATCTTGAAGATGAATTCTTGTACACGACGACCATCAAACCCTCTTAAGGGATTCCAGGCACCACAACACATCTCAGTTATATGTTGTGGTGCTTATTCGCAATCAAAAACCGCACGAGCAAAAATACCAGCAGGAAGTAATCTGTTAGTATGAGATTCTTGTATTGCAAGCTCACCTGATTCAACATGTACACCTGAAAGCACACCAGAAAGTGCGTTTGCGTATGAAAGATGAGAGTATTCAGAAGCATACCCTGTCACCACAACAAATAAAGGATTGTTTGAAAGCAACTTCATTGAACGCTCAAGGAGCGGGAGAAAGTTTTCATCAATATGCCACTTTTCCTTTTTTACCCCCTTACCATACACCGGAGGATCCATAAGGATTGCATCATAGGTAACTCCCCTTTTGATATCACGCTCAACAAATTTTCTTGCATCATCGAGCATGAAGCGAATCTTTGCATTATCAAGTCCAGCAGTCTTTTTATTTTCATGTGCCCAGGTAATCGCAGCTTTTGATGCATCAACATGAGTCACTTCGGCACCTATTTTTGCAAGCGCACACGTAGCTCCACCAGTGTAGCCAAACAGATTGAGAACCTTCACCTCTTTTGTTTTACCACTCATGATTGATTGTCTTTTTTTTATTTGTTCAACCATCCAGTCCCACTGAGCCACCTGCTCAGGAAACACACCGACATGTTTATTATTTCCGAGTTTCAGTGACAATGAAATATCCCCCAGCATACACACCCACTTCAACGGCAACGTTTTCTTTGATTGCCATTTTGCACCACGTTCCCCGTGTATAAAATGCGCATGTGCAGTATCCCACATAGACGGATTCTTTTTTTGCCACAACACTTCTGGATCAGGCCTAATCAATACAACCTCACCAAAACGTTCAAGTTTCTCCCCTTCACCTGAATCAAGGAGTTCATAATCTTTTTGAGGTGAAGTGATAAGAGGAGTCATAGAGTATTTATATTATATACACAGCTATATACCTTGCACCATTACAGACACAGTACGCTCTCTATCATGATCGAGTTCAACGAGCATAACCTGTTGCCACTTACCTAAACACAACTTACCTTCGTGAACAATTAAAGAAATCGATGATTGTAAAATCATTGCTTGAGCATGAGCATGCCCGTTTACACACTCTTGAATCACACCATTCTCGTCAGGTGCACACAGGTGCGTATTTCTCTTGCCTCCTGCATTACTTGCGTCTGCAATATCATTGTGACCATAATCATGCATTGGGTCTGCAAAATCATCTAGAATCTTTCTTAGATCAGCAGTATATCCGATCTCCTCAGAAGGACCGATCAGATTTTTTTCATCTTCATTCACCCATATACTTGCAGTGGTATGGTGTGTCTGAATCACCACACTCCCTTCTTTTATACCTGAGCGATCGATTATATTTTGTACATCTTCTGTAATACGAATAAAATGTACTCTATATTTTGTTTGATATGTTTTGGATTCGTAATGTGCAATATAATTTTTCATAATATCAATAATTAATAAACTACAATATTACCTATATCAGATGGTTTTGTTGCATTGTAATATGCCCACACACCGGTATACACAAAATTAAATTCATACTCTCCGTTCAATCCCAGCGCTTTTGCCTGACTTAAATCAGAATATGGTGGCTTTGCACTATCTACCGCAAACACACGCATTGCAGAATTTGTCTTATTTATAAATTTTACAGTTGTACCTTTTGGAACCTGAAGCTGTTTTGGTTCAAAACCATTTTTTGTATACAAAATTGTATATGTAGTTTTTGGAACTGTAGACGTCTTCTTCTTTATGATGACAGTTTTTGTGCCTGTAGCGGTTATTGTTGTAGTAGAAATATCTTCGTTTTCTGTTTGAGTATTATTGATAACCATAGGTTCATTTGGCCAAACCATATAGACAACCACACATAAAACCCCAACAAGCACGATACCGTAAAAAATCTTATTCTTCATAATTATTTAGTATATAGCAGTTATGCATTGTTACCAATCACCATTTTTTCATAAATGTGAATTAATGAGACAAAGAGACTGGCAATAACTGGTCCCAAGAATACACCTTCTGGACCAAAGAAAGAGATTCCACCGAGTACCGCAAATAATACAATAAGAGGATGAAGACGTGTACCTTTTTTGTACAAATAAGGACCAAGTATGTTATCAATCGTTCCTACCAATAACATTCCCCACACAGCTAGACCAATCGCAAAAGGCATGTTACCAATGATAAAGAGATACATCACTGATGGTATCACCACTAACGCTGTACCTAATCCAGGTACAAATGCACATAACGCAGCAAGCGCACCCCACAATATTGCATTTGGAACACCAAAAATAAAGAGGCCGAGTCCTGCAAGAAAACCTTGTACTAAAGCAATAAGTAAAGTTCCCTTTACAACACTTCCAATAGTGAGTGCAGTCTTTTGTAACAACTCTCTGTCATAGGAATCATGGAGCGGTGATAATCTAACTAATTTTTCAAGCATTCGTTCACCGTCTTTGAGGAAAAAGAACATTGAAATTATTATCAGAAACACATCAGCAATAACGGTAAGTGTTTCAAACAACACATCTTTAAAATTGTCTGTTACCCACCCAAGGGCATACTCTATATACTGATTAATATTTAATGTAAACTCAGGTATAACATTACGAACAGGTTCTTCGATTATTTTTGTAAGATAATCAAGTTCACTTACATTGTTGGTTGATAATCTAACGTACAACCCATGTGCTTGCTCAAACGCTTCTTGCCCTAAAAATGTCACAGGTATCATCACAAACACTAATCCTATAAGGATCGACAACAGTGCACTAATCACCTCCCTACCACCACTCCATTTGAGTATTTTTTGATACACCGGAAATAAAACTAACGAAAATGTTGCGGAAAGAAATAGAGTTGTAAAGAATGGTTTGAATACAAAAAACATGAGTGCAACAACAACCCCAAACAAAACTCCAAAAAAAATTATTTCGACTTTATTTTTATCAATCATATTATTTATTGTGGATCAAAAATTGTACTATCGGTCGAACCATTTACTAAATCAGCAATACGCTTACCACCAAAAACCGAAGGGAGGATACCAACACCATTACATCCTAGATTATACATCAGAACCGGATTTTTTGGTTCAAATCCGATACGTCGAATTAAATTAGGTGTATACCCCATCAACCCATGCCACGTAAACTGATAATCGATTTTTTTATTTGGATCGAGTTCGTATACAGATTTTATAAATGTATCAATAGTTTCTTGTGCCGAATCTGGGTACAGCAAATCACGAGAATATGCCATCTTATCTTCCAAAGATACTTCTGGACCACCAATAGATATGAGATTTTTTGTGGACCCTGCACTATACTCATACGGTCTTCGGGTAAAATAAAAATATGGATCCTCAGAAGAAGCATCGGGGTTTGTAAAATAGCTGATTGCGATTGGTGGTTTATTCATGTCTTCCAAATAACCCGACATATACCCAATCGTTGCTTTTATATCGTGATGAAAACGTGTATCAATATCTAAACCTGATTCATTAAAAATAGTTAATGTATCAAAACCATTGGTACACAAAACTACTTTATCCGTCTCTATAGTTGCATTACCTACATCCAATAACGCATGTGTATCTTTTAATACAACTTTCCCCACCATAGTATCTTCATATACAGAGAAACGATCTGGATATGTGTTATGTAAATACAATGCAACTTCCTCACAAAATAATGCACTATTAAGACACCCTTTTTGATATGAAATGACAGCATTAAATGAATCATCTTTACTTTCCAATAAAGACCGCACTTTATCATGAGGTACCACCTCGTATAATCCACTGTATTCATTTGGAATATCTTTCAAAAAGGGTGCTTTTTCAGAAATACGAAAAGTCTCTAATGGTAAGCGTGCCTGCTGACGACATACCGTATCTTTGAGATGTGTAATCACTTGATCATACGAAGAAAGACCAGCATGACCGATAAACCGAGAAAATGGAATACTTAAACCAGCTACTGTATACATCTGATCAAGCAACATCCAAGAATCTTCGATTGATTTTTGTGCCTCACCAGCTTTTTCTAAACCAAACTCTGACACAATATCAGCAAATGATCGTTCAAAATAACTTACCACTTGACCAGCATTATGCCCCGTTGCTCCTCTAGCAATTTTATTTGCTTCAATCAGTGTAACTTTTTTATCCGTTGTGGTTAACAAAAAGAATGCGGTAGCAATACCCGCAATCCCCCCACCCACAATTGTGATATCAGTACACAGATCACCATGCGCAACAGGAAAAAAAACTGTGCGCTTTAACTGATATATCCAAGGTGAATTATTTTTCTTCATATGTATTTACAATGCTTGAACAATGAGACTAAGAATAAGTATTCCAAAAAAGCTCATAACAAAAGCTATTGGAATAAAGAGTTTTAAATGAACCTTTGAAATACCCATGAGTGCAATAGCAAATTCATCTGGCAATGGAGATGCAATGATCAGTGCTCCAAGGAGTGGAGAGAGCCATCGGAAAAAACCTCTCTTAAAAAATCTTTTAATCTTTCTTTCATTTTTAAATGTATGCAGCACTTCAAGCACATCATCTGCAAAACGATCTCGAACAAACAAAAAAATAACAAGATCACCCACCAACGAACCAAGTGCCCCCCAAAAAGCAACAAGTAACGGCGATGTGGTTTTAGATATTTCAGTAAGCGCAATTGCAGCAGGTGCAATCGTAAACGCCGAAGTGAAGAAAAAGCCTGCAATAAGACTTCCAATAATTTTCAACTCATCAACCGCAGACACAATATCCTGAACCACACCAAAACGCACAATACCTATTGCGACAAATACCGACAACCCAATAATAAACATATCTCTCTCTAGATTTGTATATGGATTTTTTACTACAAACTCTTCGTTGGTGGTCATATATTTAAAAATTAATTTTTTGTTCAGCAAGTGGAATCGTCTTATATGTTTTTTCTGAAATCCACTCCACAAACAACGCAAAAGGTTTAATAAAGATAAGGAAGAATCCAGCGCTCAATATGTTAAAGACCACATGAGCATTTGCGACCTGTTGAGACGCACTTCCCCCTATCATACTTACTAACGAATAGAACAGCTTAAAAAATGGAATAACACATATCACCCCAATTACATTATACAGCACATGCGCAGTTGCTGCTTTTTTTGCACCATGATTCATAAACAACGATGCAATAAAAGATGTTGAAGCGCTTCCAATATTTGCACCAAGCATAATACCAATACCAATTGACACAGAGAGTAACCCTTGCCCAGCAAGTATCACCACAATAGCAGATGTGATAGTGCTCGATTGAAACACGACAGCTGCAATTGTTCCAAATAAAATCGCTGTATAAATATCACCAATAGACTCAAACAAATGAAGAAAACTTTGATTTGTTTGTAAACCAAGCACAACATCAGAAATAAGTGACAGTGAGAGAAAAACAATACCAAAATACAATACAGGTTTTCCGTATCGTTTATATTTCCAATCATATGCATACATAAGGAAACCCAAGATAACCACATAAGGTGCAAGACTGGTGAAATGCAATGCAACAAGCTGAGACGTGAGAGTGGTGCCGATGTTTGCCCCAAACATCACCCCGAGACTATTGTAAAAACTCATTACTCCCCCATCTACGAGACTCACAACCATCATCATGGTAGCTGCTGATGATTGGATAATAGCAGTAAAGAGGGTTCCTATAACTGTCCCACGAAAAGGATTTGATGTGAGTGATTGGATGATGTTCTTAAATCTATCCCCAGCTACAATCTGAACATGTTTACTGAATTTAGAAACCGCATTGAGCATAATAAAAACCAATGCAAGTACCGTTGCGAATGCTGAAAGTATTGTCATGCAGAGATTATAACATGGACTTTTACACAACCACACACACTCACTAAAGTTTTTAATGTTAATACCTACACACCAACAACTATAGAATAAATAAAGTGAACTACAGGATCAACATTTGGTCCATACACCAACACACCTCCGATCGCTCCAGTGATGGTGAGTGTGATAAGTCCTATTCCAGCAAGAACTGGTATAATTTTTTTAATAAAAAAACTTATACGCTGAGCAGTAGCAAACACGGTTGTTTGCCACCCAGATCGCACAGACTTCGACCAATACAATTCAATAAACCTTACAATATAAGCGAACAATATAATAGAAAATATCCACATCGTAATAGCTGCATACGTGGAATGTATCTCGATTATATTACTATGCCCCCGCAATTCTTCAGCCATCTCTCCTGTCTGTAAAGCCAAGAACCCGCCAAGTGTACCCAATGTCAGAAGTGTAGCTTTAAGATTCCACCACCACTCTTGTATCGTTATTTTTTTATACCACACAATTTCTGCAAGTGCGTATGCCGTGAGAAATGCGATAGGAAAATGCACAAATATCGGATGTATATTCATATGAGTATATATAATTATTTATATGCCACAGTATACACAGCAACCATTTTATATGCGAGACAAAGTATTACATGTAATCATCGAGTAAGAACAGGTTTTGATTTCCACGGCACACCAACCTTAGGCAACACATACCGATCAAGCCCCCAATACCCTGCCACTTTCCACGCCAAGATCAGTCCAATACTTAATACAAATAAAATCGGGTTTGAACTTACTGTTCCAGCAAGTAAATAATTCAGATTCATAAACAAACCAAAAAATGCAGCAATACCTACAAAACAACCAACGATAAGCCCAACCCCCACAAGAACCTCCCCATACGCAATAGCATATGACCATATCTTTGCATGTGGTAATACAGAATTCTGAAGAAATGACGCATACCAACCTGTCACATCAGGATGCGCCCCTGCTGTTTTTTGTAATGCACCTTGTGCAAAACCTGTAATTGCTTTTCCAGCATCAGGTCCAATCCATACTGGATTAAATACCTTTGCCCATCCAGCCACTAACCATTCCCAACCCACATATACACGAACAATGAGCCAAAAGAGTGCTGTTTTAGTATTTGAAAATAAGAATCTTGATATTGGTGATTCCTCAATAACAATATATGACATATATATACATTAGTGACTAATACATATATTATCTACCTGTTGTGTTCTGTTGGGAAGTTTATAACCAATCTCTAAAAAAATGTTGTTGACTAAGCATAACAAAACCTGCTCATGCAGGTTTTGTTTTATCTGGGTGACTAGCAAACTAGTTCGCTCGAATTTTTATCGTCATTACTCAAAAAACGATTTACTTATTTTTGGGGTGACTATCGGGGGTCGAACCCGAACTTAAAGTTCCACAAACTTTTGTGCAGAGCCGCTACACTATAGTCACCATCTTACAGACGAGATAAGCCCCTTAAGGCTATAAACTTCTGTTTTTCTACCTTATCATGATGTACAAGGTGATGGCAATTATGACACAACCAAGCTAAATTTTCAATGTTATTATTAAAGTGATTTTCGTCCACATGATGCACAGCAAGAACCCTTTTATCTTTGTTTGCACACAAACCACAGATCTTTTCAACATTTGCTCTACTCAACACACTCTTGTAAGAAGATTTACCTGTGATAAAGTTTGCATGTTTCGCACCTACAAATTCACTATTTCTCCACTTTGTCTGACAAGATTTTCCGCAAAAAAATTTACCACTTTTTGATCCTTTTAGTGCTTTTTGTGTTTTGTATATTTCTTTATTACACATAAAACAACTCACAGTAAGCCCTGTCTTCTGAGCTTTCCTTTTACACTCATTACTACAGTACTTTCCAAAACCCCTCTCAATCCAAGATGGTTTTGAATAGAAGTTATTTGCACATATATGACATGTAACCATTACCATACACCAATATTAGCAAATTAATTGTGACATGGATACAAGATGGCTTCTATATTTTAACAGAAACCATCCAATATCCCCTTGCTCCACCACAAGCTTCTCATTTATACTCAACCCATGCAACACACAATACCACTCGCATTTGATCCCTACGATTTTTCTTACACAGAAGAAAACGGTGTACGTATATATTACAAACATCTTCCATGGGCCCCATGTGT
>DBEI01000020.1 GCA_002294445.1 Patescibacteria group bacterium UBA910 | reverse complement strand
CAATGTACTGTGCGATAAGCTTTTGCGTCCTTTCCGCTTCACCTTCTGCTTCTGCAACAATTACTTTTTTTGTACCTTCGCCGAGTTTATCGAGTCTGTAAAGCTCGGCATCTGCTGCGGTACGAGCTGCATCGGCTTTGCCTTGTGCTTCTGTGCGTTCGGAATCTGCTTTACCTTTTGCTCTTTCTCGAGCTGCATCAGCTTCTGCTTGAGCGATTCGTCTTTCTTCAAGTGCGTCTTGCACTGGTCGACTGGACTTACTAATCCCGAAATCATCATAGGTCAACTGCGTGATCGTTAGTCCTGTGGGTTTAAGTAAATCGTTGATGATATCGAGATTTTTCTCGTTGAGTTTTTCGGCAATTGTTTTTCTGAACTCTTCCCATGTGACTCGTTTGATCTCAAGGTTGAGCACGGAGTTGATGATGCTACTTGCAGTTTGAAGCAAGTTGTCTGTGTATGTGGTGAATGCCGGAGAGGCATCCTCTACTTCACAGATGGCTGTCGTGAGTAGGTCGATACGGAAGTCACTTGCGGTGTCAATGTCCGTAAGTCCGTTTACACGAGGGAACTTATGGTAGAGACCTGGAGCATCTTTTGGTCCAGAAGTGATTTTGTCAATGGTATATTCGGTTGTCAGCTGTTCTTTAGTGGCTTTCCATACCACACGATCAATCTTAAGCATTTTGATACGTCGCGACCATGGCTGGTATGGAGGGCCGATGTACGCATAACCGTACTTTTCTCGAATCGTCCAATCCAAAAGATCCCATCCGGTGCGTTTGTCGATTTCTACCTTAGGGATAATTTTTCCTGTAGATGGATCAACATCCTTGTCACCAAGGTTGGCAATGTACTTGATAATTGACCCCTGATCACCGACGGTGACACATTGGATGAGGTTTGGGGTAAATGGTGTAAACCATCCCTTGATCCCGCCGTGTGCTTTCCATCCTTTTTTCACCACCCGATACATGTATCGGGTGAATAGGATGAGCGCGCACAACATTATTATTGTAATCACTAACATTTTCTTTCTCCTTTTCAATTGTCAACGAACGTGTCAAACGAAGGGATTGAACCGCTCGTTGATTTACAAGTATAATTATATCACTTTTAATATGTTTGTCAATGTTTTGAGTGCTAAAAAATGGCTCTATAAATGGGTAAAAAAGAGAAAAGAAAGGACTTCGATAGAAATAAAAAAACACCTAAAAGATGGTTTTTCTTTGTGAGCAAGGAGGGACTCGAACCCTCAATCCTTACGGAACCAGTTCCTAAGACTGGCGCGTATACCAATTCCGCCACTTGCCCAATGAATAGCAGTCTAACATAAGAGCAGTTGTTTTTCTACTTATGTGTGCTTTAGATAATTTTGTTTTCGTCAAAACAAAATTTCCTCCAGCCTATGATTCGTTCGTTTTTGTTGGTAAAAAAACATAGCTCCGTCGTGCACACGATAGAAAAAATCTGGAGTAGTCCAGATTTTTTCCTCGTGTGCACCCAGCAGGATTCGAACCTGCGACCATCTCCTTAAGAGGGAGTTGCTCTACCAACTGAGCTATGGATGCATTGAATAACGCTCTATTTATAACACGGCGGGAGGGGTGGTGCCGGGAGTGGGAATCGAACCCACACGCTTTTAAAGGCTGGGGATTTTAAGTCCCCTATGTCTACCAGTTTCATCACCCGGGCATACTCCAATCTATTTTGGGGAGGCCATGGCGGGATTCGCACCCGCGTATCGCGGTTTTGCAGACCGCTGTGTTAGCTACTTCACCACATGGCCGTAACTGTGAACTTTTATTATTTTTTCAACGATATCAATACTTTCTGATTTGGATTTAAAGTATTCTTTAAATTTATTGAATTTTCGCATAAAAAATGAATTTTTGCCAGTATTTGAATACATCCTTATAAAAAGTGTCACTGAATCTTTGGTGGGATAAACAAGTTGGTGTGCACGTTGACTCTTGTATATCTTGCCATTTTCTAAACCAATTTTTTTTAAGTTTTCCTCCATTTTAACTAAATAATTTTTTGATCCACTTGTAAAAATAGTGCGTAGTCTTTTTATAATTTTTTGCCCCTGAGTTCCAGTGCTTTTTTCAAAATAGATACATCCATCTCCGTCAAAATATCCTCTAACAAAATCAGCTAAGTATTTTTGAGGCACATCAGGAAAAGATATTGTTAGGGATTTGTTTGGGTATAGCCCCAACTTTAGTAGGTCATCATAGATTTTATGACTCCCAACCTTAAGTCCATACTGAAGTTTACCTTTGGTATGTGTTGGTTTTCTGGTGAAAATTACGTGTTCAGAATTTAAGTATGCTCTTAGTCTTTTTATTGAGTCTTTATCAACGCTTGTAATAGTAATATATTTACCGCGTATATAATCCGCATTAATTAAAGTTCCATCAGCGTAGATGTAACCTAAAACATAAGCCATGTTATGACTCCATCTTTCAAAAAATTCTTCATTTACTTTATGTTTTATTCCTACTGTGTAATTATAGGTGGTAATAATATATACTGCAAATATTTAGCCTTGATTCGAAAGCTCGTCAATTCGCTGACGGTTGCGTTCACCGAAATCAATTTCAAAATCAATGTGGGGGATTCGAGGGATACGAGATTTGTCTCTTAAAAATTGTTTGAATTCACTGCGTTTACGTTTTGCAAATTCGAGAGCTGTCTTTTCGAAGGATTCAGGGAAGGTTGTGAAGAGGATCGTGGCATGCTTTTGGTCACCAGAAAGTCTCACGTCGGTCACAGTGAGCAGTGAAGATCCATTCCCACCGAGCTCCAAAAACTGTGCTCCGAGAGATTTCAATTCATCTTTTAGTCTTTGTTTTCGTACTTCACTCATGTTATTGCTTTGAAATTATAAATGTTTGGAGTCTGTCTCCGGGTGCAATTTCAATTTTTGCTTCGACAAGCATGCCACATTCTTTACCAGAAGATACTTCGTCGGATTTTATCTTTTGTGATTGAAGTTCTCTGATTTTACCATTTCCAATTTCTGCATCTCGGCGTATGATCTTTATTTGTGATCCATTTTTGATACTACCTGTTTCTACAAGTCCTCCAAGAATTTGTTTGTCTTTTACTTTACTAAACACCTTAAGTACTTTTAGTGTACCTGTCACTTCTTCAACATCAATCGAAGGTGTCTCTGCGGTGAGTTTTTCTTTGAGCCATTCTGAGAGTTTGTAAATGATATCGAATGTATGTATTTCGATATTGTTTCGCTCGGCAATAGCTTTTGCAAGAGCATCAACTTTAGTGGTAAATCCAATCACTAAAGCCTTTTCGCCACCACTTGCTACTTTGAGGTCGTTTTCCGAAATTGTACCAATACCAGAATGAATGATCTTTGTACGTATTCTATCGTTATCGAGCTTTTTGATTTCGGCGATGACCGCTTCTAGACTTCCACCCGCATCTGCTTTCACTACCAAAGGAAGGACTTTACCGTCAAAATATGAAGCGTCCTCTGCGTGAGTATTTTTGTTTTTGTGGTGCTCAATGTATTCGAGAGCTTCTTTTTTGTCTGGACATACAGTAAATGTGTCACCAACTACAGGAAGACTGTCCCATCCAATGATTTTGATTGGTTGTCCTGCAATTGCGGTTTCTATTTGTTTACCTGTGTAGTCTTCTACAATACGAAGGGGTGCATAACTTCCACTCGATGCGATATAGAGACCTTTCTTGAGTGTACCGTCGGTAATGATACATGTTGCGCTAATACCTTTCTTCACATCGAGGTTACTTTCAAGAATATATCCTGTCGCATGTTTTGATGGATCAAATGTGCGAGCTTCAAGGTCGGCAGTGAGGGCGATCATATCAAGAAGGTCATTTACTCCTTCACCAGTTTTAGCTGAAAGGGGAATCGCAGAGATTGTACCTCCGTATCCTTCAACATACACTTCATTTTCTGCAAGAGAAAGTTTTGCACGATCAATGCTTGCTTCAGGCTTATCTATTTTTGTAATCGCAACAATGAAAGGGGTGTTTGAGTCTTTGATTGAACGAAGCGCTTCAAGTGTTTGTGGCTTCACACCGTCTTCAGCAGACACCACCAAGATAGCAATGTCAGCTACATGAGCTCCTCGTTGTCTGATACCAGAAAAAGCTTCGTGTCCTGGTGTATCGAGAAACGTAATTTTTTGTATAGCACCCTCAGCAGTTTTATGCTCTACTTCGTACGCAGAAATATGTTGGGTAATTCCACCAGCTTCATTGAGTGGGCGAGTGCTGCGTCGGATATAGGAAAGAAGCGTTGATTTCCCGTGATCGATGTGACCCATTATAGCTATAACCGGTATTTTAATTTCGTTTTTCATAATGGCGGGATTTGTATATTTAACAAATTTCCTTGTTGGACGTCGATAATTTGATTGTTATCGTACGCTAGTACGCCCCCAATCAAATTTCTAGTCCGCCTAGAACTTTGATTAAATATCCAAATCAGTGGTTTAAGATCGATTTTTAAGAGTTATCTGTGATTTCGAGACAACCGAGAGTTCTTCCTCGGTAAGATCGAAAGTGCTCTGGAAGTTTTTGATCGGCTTTGAGAACACACTTACTCGTTCTCGTGAGTAAAGACTTGAGACTACGACTCCATCACCATTTTCACTAATGAAAGATGTTGCAAAACTTTGATTCCCACCTTCGCCAATACCTTTAAATGGGTTGAAACGAATAGTCTCAACAGACTGAATGCTTCGAGCTAGACGATTTTCAACATCATTAAAATAGTTGAGAGAATCTTTCTTGAACGTATGCAGACTCTCGATATCTTTTTTTGCGTGTACAATTGAATCTTCGAGAGAGCGTGAATCTTTTCCGATGAGTAATCGGTTGATTCTGACTTCAAGACGAATGATCCACCCAATCAAAATTACAATAATTCCCAAAAGAATATATGTAAGGAGAATTGGGTCAATTTGCATTGCGTTATTATACAGTATTTTCTAAATTTTGCAAAAAATGATAGGCTCTATATATGGGTATATTTGATTTTTTAATATTCAACAAAAAAACCACAAAACGTGTATTTCTCGACTATGCTTCCTCGACTCCGATTCGGCCCGAGGTACGAGAGGTGCTTCGTGTCTCTGCGGATGAATCATTTGCAAATCCAAGCGCCTTGTATGAGGAAGCTCGTGATGCAAAAGCACTTTTGGTGGATGCGCATAAAAGTATTGCTCGTTCGTTGAACACAACTGCAAACCAGATCGTGTTTACGAGTGGAGGAACAGAAGCAAACAACATTGCTCTTTTAGGCGTGTTTGAAAAGGCTCGGGAAAGAGGTAATCCGCGTCCTCATGTGGTATCTGTTGTCACCGAGCATCCTGCAGTGAGAGAAGTACTCAACGAAATAGAACGACGTGGTGGTGAAGTGACATTGTTGTCACCGAGAGAAGATGGGTTGATTGCTGTAGATCAAGTTGTAGATGTGTTGAAAGCAACTACAGTGCTTGTATCAGTAATGTTTGTAAACAATGAGATTGGTGTTGTGCAACCTATTAAAGAAATCGCACAAGCCATTAAACGCAAAAATAAAGAAGATGGGTTCCATGTGCTCTTTCATACTGATGCATGTCAGGCTCCGTTGTGGTATGGATTAGATGTTTCTACACTTGGTGTCGATCTGCTTTCTTTGGATGGAATAAAAATCGGTGGTCCTCGGAGCGTAGGGTGTTTGTATGTAAAAGGCGGTACGCAGATTTCTCCTGTTATGTGGGGTGGAGGACAAGAAGGTGGTTTACGATCAGGTACTGAGCATGTGGGCGCATGTCTTGGTCTGGCAAAAGCACTCGAGCTTGCAAAAAAAGAGAAAAATGAATCATCTGAAAAGGTGCAACTACTTCGAGATAATTTATGGAGTCAGATTCAGAAACATTTTCCTGAAGCTTCGGTAAATGGATCTTTGAAACATCGTGCGCCAAATAATCTCAGTGTGTGTTTTCCTGGGGTCGATGCGGAACATTTAACTGTTGCCCTCGATACATATGGTGTGTGCGTATCGTATTCATCATCATGTCGAACTCTTAAAGAGGATTCTACATCTTATGTAGTTGAAGCGCTGAAGCCTGAGTGTAAAGGTTCAAGTATTCGATTTACGTTAGGGATACACACAACACAAAAAGATATCGATGTTGCTGTGCAAGCGTTAAGGAAGGCAGTTATCCAGGTGACACGTTGATAGGGTTGTTGGTATACTTAGGTACATGGAAGATCTCAATAAAAATCAACTTATTCTCCTTGTTCTCTTAATCTCTTTTGTTACTTCGATTGCCACAGGTATTATGACCGTTTCTTTGTTAATGGAAGCACCTGTGGAAGTGACCAATACTATCAATCGTGTTGTGGAGCGGACTATAGAATCAGTGGGTCCAGTGCAAACTATCGTCAGTGGCGGATCAACGAAAGAAAAAGAAATTCAAACAGTGGTAGTAAAAGAAGAGGATCAGGTGATCGGTGCGATTGAAAAAAATTCAAAAGCCACTGTTCGTATTCGAGAAAAGAACTCTTCTCTTGGAGTTGATAATCTGTACGGTCTTGGGGTGGTGGTGTCAAAAGAGGGAATTATTGCTACTGATAAAAAAGTAATTTCAGAGGCAATGCAGTACAGTGCGATCATGTCTGACGGTACAGAGATTCCACTTGTAGCGGTAGTTGCAGATAAGCGTTCAGAGATTGGTTTCTTTAAGGCTAAGCCGACAAATCCATATACGTTTTCTTCAGTTGCGTTTGCAACTAATGATCCAAAACTCGGACAAAGTATGGTTGTTATAGGGGGAAACACTACCAATGCTATCTCGGTGGGACGAGTCACTGCTCTTTCTGCAAAAGATCTTGATCCAGTTGCTGGCACTAAATATATTTCATCATTTACATCTGATGTCTCTCCAGTGGATATTGTGTATGGTGGACCAGTCTTTTCTCTGTCAGGTGAGCTTATTGGTCTGTCTATTTCAGCTTTTCCATCGTCAAAAATATATATTCCAGCGGCGCTCGTAAAAAGGGAAGCATTACTCCTTGAGGCTCCGAAAAATTCAATCTAATCAGAAATTTTAACAAGCACACATAAATCGTTGGTACGATTTTGTTATGCTCGACAATTAAGAAAATAATCAGCTTCTGATGGCTACCTTCTCGCAAACTCGTCGACGAATACGTCTCCTCAAACAATGCTTCAGGTTGCGCCATCTCAGTTGAGTACAGCTGTCAGCTGCTATTTTCTAATTGTCTGTGCAATGCTCGTTAAAATTTGATTAGATTTTAAACTTGACCATGCGAAAGCAAGGAGATATAGTTAACATGTAAACAATCAAACATATGCCACCATTCAATCATTTCACTACAAAAGCAAAAGAAGCGATACGAAAAGCCCATGAGCTTGCTATTGAACGTGGGCAAAATCATGTAAATCCACTTCATCTTCTCACTGCACTTATTTTGCAAGAAGAGAGTGTGGTTTCTTCCGTACTCGATAGGCTCGATGTGGACACTATTCTTTTGACTGATTCTCTTATCGAAGCAATTGAAGGTGTTGACGGTGGTCAGACAATGTCACCTTCATATCAGGTGTATCTCACTCCAGAGCTTGCATCATTGATCGAACATTCAGCTAAAGTGGCGGTAGAACTCAAAGATGAATTTGTTTCAACGGAGCATCTTTTTATCGCGGCGCTTGAAGTAGCGGGTCCAGCACGCGACTTGCTTATAAAATTTAAACTTTCTAAGGGTCAGGTACTTGAAGTACTCGAAGAAGTCCGGTCTGGAAATGAAGATGATGCGCCTGTTCAGAAAAAATTTAAATCACTCACAAAATATACACGTAGTCTCACTAAGCTCGCGCAGGCGAATAAGCTTGATCCAGTTATTGGTCGCGACGAAGAGATTTCACGTATTATTCAGATACTTTCTCGTCGTACAAAAAATAATCCAATTCTCATTGGTGAAGCTGGTGTAGGGAAAACTGCAATCGCTGAAGGTTTGGCGGTACGTATGGTACAAGGTGATGTGCCTGAATCTTTGAAAGATAAAGAGCTTGTGTCACTTGATCTTGGTTTGTTGATTGCAGGGACAAAGTATCGAGGAGAGTTTGAAGAGCGACTTAAAAATATTTTGAAAGAAATTGAAAAGTCAGACGGAAAAATTATTCTTTTTATTGACGAGATTCATACGTTGGTAGGTGCTGGTGCCGCAGAAGGTTCGATGGATGCGTCAAATATGCTTAAGCCAGCGCTTGCGCGTGGTGAACTTCGAGCAATCGGTGCAACAACTCTCCGTGAATATCAAAAACATATTGAAAAGGATCCAGCGCTCACTCGTCGCTTCCAGCCGGTACATGTAAATGAACCTTCTATCGAAGATGCAATTACGATTATGCGAGGTCTCAAAGAAAAATATGAGCTCTATCATGGAGTACGTATTACTGATGAAGCGATCGTAGCTTCAGTGAATCTTTCGTCTCGATATATTACCGATCGATTCTTACCTGATAAAGCAGTGGATCTCATTGATGAGTCTGCATCATACCTTAAGATTGCACTTGAAAATATGCCACCGGTACTCCAAGATGCACATTCAAAAACAATTAAATTAGAAATCGAACGAGAAGCACTTAAAAAAGAGACTGATCAAAAATCAAAATCTCGCGTGAAAGAGATTGAGCAAGAACTTGCTGATCTCAAAGAAAAAACAGGAGAGATTGAACTCAAATGGAAAAATGAAAAAGAGACTGTGTCTGCAATCAAAGAGCTCAAGAAAGAGCTTGAAGAGTTGCGTATTGAGGCAGATGGTGCAGAAGCTCGTGCTGATCTAGCTAAAGCAGCAGAGATTCGTTATGGACTCATTCCTTCTACAGAGCGAGAGCTTGAAACAAAAAGTAAACGTCTCAAAAAACTTCAGAGCTCACGTCGAATCCTCAAAGAAGAAATTACAGAAAATGATATCGCAATGATTGTCTCAAAGTGGACAGGTATTCCAGTGTCTCGCATGCTTGAGGAAGAAGCTGATAAGTTGGTGCGTATGGAAGAAGTGCTCAAACGACGTATTGTGGGGCAAAGTGAAGCGGTGCAGAAAGTTGCAGATACTATTAAGCGCTCACGTGCTGGTATTGCAGATCCGAATCGACCAATCGGTTCATTCCTTTTCCTTGGTCCGACCGGTGTTGGTAAGACAGAGCTTACTAAAGGTCTCGCTGAGTTCATGTTTGATGATGATAAAGCGCTTATTCGTGTTGATATGTCAGAGTTCATGGAAAAGCATAGTGTGTCAAAACTTATCGGTGCTCCTGCGGGATATGTGGGATACGAAGAGGGAGGGAATCTAACTGAACAAGTACGTCACCGACCATACTCAGTTATTTTGTTTGATGAAATTGA
>DBEI01000004.1 GCA_002294445.1 Patescibacteria group bacterium UBA910 | reverse complement strand
ACCACTCCACCTGAAATAAATAAGGTGATGTAGATAAGCCACTTTCGAATACCTGTCATCCGACCTTCCACCAAGCCGACAAGATCTTTTTCAATAAGCCACATGAAAAGAATGTAGAGTGGAAATACAATAATCAATGTCGCCACAGGCAGACTAATTGAAGGCAAAGTATAATATCCTAATGTCTGTGGGTATGCTTTATTTATTACCGCAAACAAAAGATTTAACAATGCCACTGCAGAAGCATACAAGGTAACCATCCCCGCGAGATTCAAAAAAACGTCTTTTGCATGAGAACGTGGTTGTGTTGTTGGTTCCATAGAGTTAATTTAGCTTATAATAGTGACATTATACCATAAAAAACCTTTTTTAATTTTAGACGATGAGATTGGTAAAAAAGACCAGAGCTGTTAGATACGGAACTCCACAACATCCCCATCTTTCACGACGTACTCCTTCCCTTCAGTTCGAACGAGTCCTTTTTCTCGCGCTGCTCCATACGAACCTGAATCAAGTAAATCTTTCCAAAACACCACTTCAGCACGAATGAACTTATCTTTAAAGTCAGTATGGATTGCAGTACCTGCAAGCGGCGCGGTCCATCCTTTTTTGATAGTCCATGCACGAGTTTCTTTCTCACCAGTTGTAAAATATGTAATCAGATCAAGGAGTGAATAACCTACTTTAATCAACTCATCAATACCATCCTTCTTCGCTGAAGCTTCGAAAGAAGAGTCCGTCATCAAAGCAGCACGCATTTCTTCTCTCTCCGCACCTTCAAAATCTTTAAGCTCATGTTCAATACCTGCATCAATCACTACATACTGCGCTTTTTGTTCTGTAAGGAAGGCAATAAGTTTACTAAACCGTTCATCATTCATCTCATCAAGATTTTTTCCTCCCGCCTTTTTATTAAGCCCGTACATAATCGGCTTCATAGTAAGCAAATGAAGTCCTTTAATCACCAAAGCTTCTTTCTCTGACCACTCAAGCTGATTGAGAAGTTTTCCCAAATCAAGTTGTACACGCGCTTTTTCGAGTAGCTCTGCTTCAAAGAGCGCATCTTTGTCACCTCGTTTTACATCTTTTTGAATATTAGAAATACGTTTTGATACAGTCTCTTGATCTGCTAGCACAAGCTCAAGGTTGATCACTTCAATATCAGATACAGGATCAACTCCACCATGTACATGGATCACATTTGAATCCTCAAAGATACGAACCACTTCAAGTATCGCATCTACTTCACGAATATTTTGCAAAAATTTGTTACCCAATCCTTCTCCTGCAGATGCGCCCTTCACCAAACCTGCAATATCAACAAATTCAACAATTGCCGGAATCGTTTTCTGCGTTTTAGAAAAATCAGCAAGTGCATACAAACGCTCATCTGGTACTGGCACCACTCCTACAGACGGATCAATCGTACAAAAAGGATAGTTTTCAGCGGGCACTGATTTTTTAGTGAGTGCATTAAAAAGCGTCGATTTTCCGACGTTTGGAAGCCCTACAATACCAATGGATAGTGACATAATGGCATTACTATAACCCAGATTTAATATTTTTCATAATATATTGCGAAATATATAAATATATGTTTGTATTAAAAAAGGAGGGGCTATGGAACAAAGAGTACTAACCACGTTTGTTGTGGTTGATTACAATTTTTTACCAATAAACCCGCAAGAGACTACTGACAAAAATGGGCTTATCCACCTCCGACTCATGCCCACAGTCAGTCGTCAGACGTCTGGAGTACAAATCTCCACCAGAAGACAAGCGAAAAATGTGGCACTTGGTGACTGGGTATGTTTCGGTAAACAACCTTTCATCGTCACACAATGCCACGAACGAGACAAATTTTTATACTTCAGACTCGGACATAACCTGATCCTACGGTGTCATGAAGATACTACTTTAGAGTTATGGATCAACTAACCTATCCATTTAGACAAAAGACCTGCTATCCCGCAGGTCTTTTTATTACTTGACAATATATTTATAATGTAATATAATATTATTGGATGAAGCACGTAGTGAGTTTGTCTATTTCTCGTAAAAAATAGAATTTTGGTTATTTTACAAACTCAGAAAATAACCTTCTCTATAGGATGTAGAGAATTGAGTGTGGTAATAACCGGCCACAGCATATAGTGCGTTGCATTATCTGCAAGGTTTCAGTACCATCAGCCAATAGAGACACTTTGTGTCCGAGGAAAAGCAAAAAAGAGATGGATTAAACAAGAAAAGGTTATGGGAGTTGTTGTCTCTCTGATGGCTCGATGTGTTTTCATAAAGAAAGCATGTTGAGCAAACAACACAAAGCCCTGTCACCCAGGGCTTTTTCATTACAAAAAACACCCGATTAGGTGAATTTTGTTTTTAATATTCTCTACACGTTCAACTGAGTTATACACCTACGGAAGTATATCCCACAGAGAGAGGTTTCCCCCAGCAAGATCTTGTGAATCTTTTGGTGTTGCTCTACCCTGACCTGATATAGGTAATGCGTCATTACTGTTGTTATACGCATCGAGCTGTGACGTATAGTACATGATAAGTGACGTATTATTACCAGCCCATGCTGTAACAGAAGCATTGAGTAGGTTTTGTGTCACACTATCACATCCAAACGCTTTACAGTTAAGCTGTGCCGCAAGCCACTGTTGGAGCATTTGTATACGAGCCTGATCAAGCACTGTGCGTTTCTTGTTTGTTGTGGTCTTTGCAATATTTGCATAGAATCCACTGAATAGCTCTGATTGAGAATCTATAACTTTTGTACCTATAGTAAGTGAGCCAATGTTACCAAACACACCATTTGTATAGTTTGTATGTGTCTGCCAGAAGCCCTGACTACGTGTAGCATGTGGAGTATCGTCGTTTGTAATCACACATGTTTTTGATTCACCAAGCGCAATGGTCCCTGAGCAGTTTTCTCCAAGAGTTTTGATGTACCCTTTACTATTTAATTCATCAACTGAATACGCACCAGCGTTTAGTGTGACGGTAACTCCAGTTTCACTACCAGGGAATGATGGAGTTGATACATTTGTACCCACCACCTGCATGGTAAAATCAGAAGCTTGAGCTATATCACCACTATTATTAATGACATGCTTAATAACAGTCAATGTAGGTGTGATGTCATTGTTTACAATAGTACATATCGCACTTTGCCCAATCGCAAGTGTGATCGTAGCACCATTTTGTGTTCCTGTACCCGTACAAGACCATGTGCCAGCAGCATATCCCGCAGGACCAGTTGATTCAGAGAGAGTGTATGTTCCCGACTGGAATGTCGCATCTGATGTTACTCCCCCTGCTCCTGAAATCGATGTTGGACCTGTTGCAGAAAGCGTCCAATCTGTTGGCTGTGCCGTACCACCATTATCATTTACTACCGTCTTCACCAGTGTAAGCTTTGGTGCAATAGCAGTATTGGTGATAGTACATGTGGCAGTACCTCCATTTGGAATAACCACACCTGAACAATTATCATATGTTGTTGTGTATCCAAAAACGGCAGGTTCTGTCACAGTATATGTACCTGCATTAACTGTGTTGTCATTTTGTCCATCTGATTCAAATGCAATAGAAGCACCTCCATTTATACTAAATGAGAAATCAGATGATATTTTTGTTGATCCTGTAGTGCCATTCTGCACTATTTTTTTAACAATTAATGTCCCTGGCTGATCATCATTTACCATAGTACATGTCGCATGTTCTCCAGGTACAAGAGTGAGTTGTCCACCGTTTAATGTACCTGCTGTACAAGACCAATTACCAGCAGTGTATCCAGAAGGACCACCTGTTTCAGCAAGTGTGTAGACACCTGTATCAACCATTATATCAGTAACTCCGGCAGACCCTG
>DBEI01000024.1 GCA_002294445.1 Patescibacteria group bacterium UBA910 | reverse complement strand
ATAAAGTATCGTACCAAGAATAATACTGATAAGGAGACTTGCCCCGAGCACTCTACGTGAGTTAAAACGATATCCTTTTGGCGTAAGTCGGAGTGTTTGCACTATCACTCCGGTAAAGAGAAGGAAAGAACCAATCCAGATTAGTGGCATGGTTTCTAAGAGAAATTGTAGTCTACTTGGGGCGATAAAGCGTTGATATTCAGCAAAATTTGCATGCTTCCATCCAAAAAGCATACCAGCCCATGCACATGCACCTACTAGAGTAACTAATGTTCCTGGTATCCAGAGGAGGCCGTGCTGTAGTGCAAATTGCCATTGTGGTGTAGGTGTAATATTCTCGGTTTCAATCTTTTCGAGAATATTGTCTTTAAGATTGTGATGTGTGTCGTTATGCATGGTGGTGTAATTTTTCTTTAAGTATTTTCTTGACGCGGTTGAGGTGAGTTGCAACGGTACCTGGTGGTATACGCAGGATGTCTGCTATTTCTTCATAACTTTTTTCTTCATAAAAGCGTAGTTCAATAATATCTTTATATTTTTGATCAAGAGAGTCGAGAGCTTCTTTGATCACTTTCTTTTTTTCTTCAGAGAGTGCTATGGTGGCAGTGTTATCGTCGGATGCTAAGGTGTGTATCAGTGTTTCGTCCGCGTCAAATGAAGTGTGAGGTTCGCGTTTTTCTTTGCGATACCAGTCCAGCATTTCGTGGTAGCAAATACGGTATATCCATGAAGAAAATCGAAGAGATGGATCAAACTCTTTCATGTTTCTGTAGACTTTAATGAATACATTTTGCAATAAATCATCTATATCTGTAGGGGAAGCGTGCGATTTTCTCTGTATATATGCACGAAGTTTACCTTCATATCGCTCTATAATGTGTGCAAAAAAATTCCTTTCTATAAGGCATCGTTGTAACACTTCTTCGTCAGTAAGGTGTTCTATTGAGTCCATTGCTCATAAGTATATACGAAAATACCTCTTCATTCCTTTCATTTTCTTGGTTTTTAACTTGTTCTGATATACTAGAGAGATATGAAAAAACCGCATGTCGTTATTGTAGGAGCAGGCTTTGGTGGTGTGTATACCGCGCAACATCTGGTGCCATATGTAAAAAAAGGATTGATCGATGTCACCATTATTAATCAGACAAATTATTTTCTTTTTACCCCATTACTTCATGAAGTGGCAACTGGGGGACTTTCAGGACGTTCAGTTACTGAGTCGATCCGACATATTTTTGCGGGCACTGGAGTGCTGTTTCATCAAGGTACAGTAGAATCTGTAGATATAAAGAAGCGTGAGCTTGTGGTGGATGGTAAACACATGTCATATGACTACGTAGTGCTTGCAACAGGGGCGGTGACTAATTTTTACGGTATTAAAGGAGCGAAAGAACATTCACTTGTATTAAAAAATCTCTCTGATGCGGTGGAAATCAGGGAGCGTATTATTGATGCGTTTGAGGATACGTCTTCTGTGGATATAGCTGAGAAAAGAAAGAAAGATCTTACATTTGTGGTTGTTGGTGGTGGTGCGACTGGTGTAGAAATGGCGGCTGAAATGGCGGAATTTATCGATATGTTATATAGTCGTTATTTTGATGGCGCGAGCACTATTCAAAAAGATGATATTTCAATTCATCTCATCAATATGGGTGCAGAAGTTCTTTCAATGCTTGACCAGACACTACGTATAAAAGCGGCTCGTCGCTTGGAAGCACTTGGTGTCACACTTCATATGAATACAAGTGTGACAGAAGTTACTTCTGATCGAGTGACTCTTTCAGATGGTTCTTCGATAGACACTTCTTTTGTATTTTGGGCGGGAGGTATTATGCCGATATCACCTGCATGTATATCTTCTTCTGAACCGGTATGTATAGGAGGGAAGTTTGTGGTAGATACATTCCTTCGTATGAAAGGTGAGATGGATGTATTTGTGCTTGGAGATACTGCATGCGTAGAGACTCCTGATAACAAGGGGTATCCAGCACTTGCTCAAATCGCGGTACGACAAGCAAAAATAGTGGCTTATAACATTATGGCATCACTAGGTCATCAGCCATTACGTGTATTTTCTTATGTGGTAAGAGGTACACTGGTGTCGCTTGGGCAATGGTATGCAATTGGTCAGGTTTTCGGTATGACCTTTTCAGGAAAGATTATGTGGTGGGTGTGGCGTACAGTGTATTTATTCAATTTTCATTCGTGGGTAAAAAGATTCAAGATTGCGTTTGAGTGGACAGAAGGTTTGTTTACGTCTCGTGATATCACTAAGTTAAGATAGTACATAATAGGTTTTTACAAGTCAGCCCAACGTGTGTATGAATTAATCATAAAACAAAGGGGCTTGTTTTGCTTGACAAATTCTGTGCGAGTACTAGAGTATCAGTGATTAAAAAGGAGGGATGATCCGGCGGTTTTTAATAGCTATCTTATAAATTTATATGAAAAAAATACTTTCAGCGGTTCTCGTGTTTGTAATGGGTGTTTCGGTCACATGTGCACCGGTTGTGGCGTTAGCTGTATCGCCAACAACATATGCTATTAGTATTAATAAACCAGTCGCTATTTCGGGGCAGACAGTAACATTGACTGGTAATGCAAGTTCAACAAATTATAACGGTCAAGCAAGTGCTCAGTTTGTATCTGTATGGTGGACTACAGCAGCATTGTCTGGTGTAGCTGATGTAAAGGTGGCAGTGCCATCAGAGGCGTTTTCAGGAAAGGACTTTAATTGGAATTGGAGTTTTAATCACACATACGCTCCAGGTACTTATACAATTACAGCAAAAGTTTGTCATGTGGGGTGTACAGGTGTAGATAGTTCGGGTGATTCAGTGGCTACAACTACTGTTGTGATTCCTGCAAATAATAACCCCGTGCTTTCGTTGAGTACTACCACTTCACCAGCAATTGATGAGTTGAGTACTCTTTCATTTACAGCATCTGCTACTGATGCGGACGGAGATACAATTTCATATTCACTTTCTGGTAGTGTTCCATCTGGTGCAAGTATAAATCCAACAACAGGACTCTTTTCATGGACTCCAACAGAGACTCAGGGTCCTGGAGTGTATACATTTAATGTTGTTGCGTCAGATGGTAAAGGTGGAACAGATAGCAAGGCTGTTACAGTTACGGTGTTAGAGGTAAATACTGCGCCCGTAGCTCAACCATTGAGTATATCAACACATCAAAATACTCCAGTGTCAGCGAGTGTGGTTGCAACTGACAGTGATAGACCATCAAATACACTTACCTTTAGTGTACTTACTCAGCCAGTGGTAGTGGGTGCAAGTGTAACAATGAATACAGACGGATCATTTACATATACACCAGCTTCAAACTATAACGGTGTTGATTCATTTACGTATCAAGTATCTGATGGTGTTTTAACAAGTACTGCAACAGTATCTATTAACGTAAACAATGATGCACCAATCCTCGGTGTTATTAGTGATGCTACTGTAAATGAACTGGACACTCTTTCATTTAAACTATTCGCAACAGATGATCCGTTGGATGTGCTCACATATTCTTTGGTTGGTGTGATTCCTGTGGGGGTAAATTTGGATAGTACAACAGGTGCGTTTACATGGACTCCGTCAGAAAGTCAGAATGGAGTATATAACTTCACTGCATCAGTGAGTGATGGAGCATTGAGTGATTCAAAAACATTTAAAGTTACTGTTAATGAGGTAAATAGTGCCCCAGTGACTACCGACCAGACA
>DBEI01000034.1:7727-17133 GCA_002294445.1 Patescibacteria group bacterium UBA910 | reverse complement strand
TCGACATACATGGCAACCAGGTCGCACGGCATGTCGAGAATACCAGGACGGTTACCACCATCAAAGCGAGTGTGCCAGCCACTGCAACCCGTAGGGGTGCACTGGGAGCATTCCGCTTCGCCTTCGTCCTCATGGACTCGGGTGAGCATCGCGCCGCCGATAGCCAGCTGGCTATAGGAGGAGCGGTGAATCATGATGGTCGGATACATTCCACGATCGTTCGTTTTACGCATTTTCAATGTCCTTTCCCATTACAGGATAGATTTTTCTGAACCCACCATTACAGCAGGTTTCTGGGTATATTATACTCCTAACACCACTATTTTGTCAAGCTGTCAAATGACCAAAATCACTCCACACAGAATCCGTGGCTCTAATACAGGACATTTGTATGATTTGAACTCATTTGCTCAACCACGAAGGCCGTAGGGCTCCAAGGAAGATCTCTAGCTAAGAGCTTCATGTAAGATTTTGAATATTTATTCAATTTGGTGCACCTGCTGCAGTAACTTTGTGTATTTTAAGCCGGAAAGGTATATGAAATAATATATACATGGAACCAACTGAAGAAAAGCGAGAAATACAGGTAGCGTATGTCGTTGATTTCGGCATTGAACACTACGAACCAATCACCATAGAGCAAAGTGCAAATGGCTGGTGGATGAATCAGAGAAAACTCTACATGCTCCTTTCTGCATTTAAGATGGGGATGAGTATTCAGGAAGCGTGTAATTTTGCCACCATCTCGATTGATCAGATGAAATATTTTGAGCAGCTCTACCCTAAGATGAGAAGTCTTCGTAAGAGACTGGAATCGGAGATAGTATTTAGAGCAATGAAATCACTCAATGATGGACTAGAAAAGAATCCAAGACTTGCCATGCGATTTTTGGAGTTGAGAGATCCCAGATTCATGAGTCCGACACGAAGAAAGCAGTTTAACGAACAGAGAGCAATGAAAGGCCTCCGACCATGGAGAGAGGACGATGATAACCTGGATTGAGGAGGTCTTTAGCCCCGTGAGTGTGCATTTGAAAAATATTTTTACGCGAGAAAATGAGTAAAAACGATGGATGCAAAAAGGAAAATAAGTAATATTTACTTCACTTTTTTGGAGTTGACCTATCTAAAAACCACTGATTTTCCAAAAGTGGAAAACTACCGTTAATTTGAGCTTGCTGCTCGTGTGGCAGAGATACTACCACCCATAAGGAATTTGAAGCTCACCTTGCATCTTTTCATCTCAGGATTCATGGTCATCATGACTTTGAAGGGTGATGTCTGTCCCGGAAGGATGGGATTGTAGTCAATAAGACTATCTTCTGAGTTTACATACTGACCATCCATTGTGAAGGTTTGTCCCAATGCCTCTACGTTTTTGAGAGAAGTATCACTTATGTTTTTAACTTGACCGCTGATGGTGTAGAAATTCGAATCGTATTCACAGTTAAATGCCTTCAATTCCAGTTTTGGCTCATCGCTCTGCACTGATGGTGCAGTCGTCTGTGTTACGGATTGAGAGGGCGAACTGTCAGATTGCAGACCAATGATAATCAATGCGAGGACAATAATCCCAATGATGAGAACTTTAGACATTTTCTTTTTCTTGGGTGCTTCTACATTTTCCATATTAGTTTCTATTGCGATGTTAGGGATAAGGAGTGATTGAGCACGCAAAAAGCCCACCACAGGTAGAGACCGAAGTCTCTCATACCGATTTCTCGATATGGCAGGACATGCGACCCTATGGGGGCCTTTTTGTGCATGTCCTGACTAACTTTCACCATGCCAATATTGCTACTGGTTTAGGCTACTTTTGCTCATGCTTGAGCTATTCAGTTGTATTTATATAATATAGCATTTTAGCTTGAATTAACAGCACATTCGGCATACCATGTGGTTTATGAGCAGTGATGATAAAATTGAGGAACTTGTTTATAAAGCATCCCTCCGTAAAAACTTTTGGGCTGATATTAAAAAATTAAGAATCGCACACTCTATTCCCATGGATGGTTACTTGAATGAATCTGAAAACACGGGGTGGTATGTGAAGCGAGGAGGAATGTTTGCAGAGTATATTTTAGATCTCGATATTAATGTAATAAAACCAGTTATTTTATTTGATGATGCGCTAATTTCTTTTTTAGAAAAATAGGACCTGCCTATAAGTGCAGATTATCTTATTATTAATTATATTCTTAATAACAATAATTTTGATTTGAGTTTGAGAAAGTCACAAGCCTTATTTGCTGTAGAAAATAAAAACTCTCACGGTGATCACTTATTGGGCAATGAAGCACAATGGAAAGCACGTGGAGATGATTATGTAAAACTTTTGATACATAACCTTGCTTCCAAAGAGGATGCACTTGAATTTATTGAAAAAAATTGGGGCGAAGTAAAACGACACATGAGAAGTGGTGGTAAGCAAACACGTATAAGAAAATCTAATAACAAAGTTAGAAATGAATTCATTTATAATCTTTGGATGTCACCGGATGATAAACTTTTTACTGATCTCAAAGACTCGAGAAGAGATATCATCGTTGCTAGATTGGCAGTGCAAGCTGGATATACAAAGGTAACACCTGAAATTGTGAGAAAGGTGGTCCAGGATCAGAAGAAATCAAGACGTGTGTGAATTATAATCAGCCCCTTTATAGGTAGTCATGGTGAATAGCTATACCTTCTAAGATGGAAGCATGGTCATTCGTGATCATGCAGTGGCCATATTATAAAACCGCCAAAAGTCACTGCTTGGCGGTTTTATATGAGCAGTGTTTTACTAGCAGAAAAATTAAAAATAGTTATTAAAGAAGATTTGGGAGTGGACATTACTCTCGAAGAAGCTTTACAGATACTAGCCGACCTCGTCGGTTATTTTGATTTGCTAGCAAAAATTCACCATAAGTCAGTGGCTGAAACTGCAAAGGATCAAAAAAATGAGCAACGACAAACTTAAGAATGTGTTTCGAATTATAGGAGAAAAACCAATTGCTTTTCATGCGACATTTTCTAGGATGCTTGGAGGTGTAGGTGAGGCAATTTTTTTCCAACAAATTATGTATTGGAGTGATAAGGGTTGTAAGGGCGATGGAATAATTTATAAGACTGACTCGGAAATGGAGGCGGAGACCACTCTTACTCCTCGCATGCAACGTCTAATTAGGAGAAAGTTAAAGGAAATGGGCATATTGAAAATCTGGAGAGAAAAGGTTAAAGGTGCCCCCGTAAATCACTATAAAATTGATGGTGGAATCTTACGAAAGGTAATGATGGAACTTCACCCTTCGTTGAATTCTTCTATTGTATCAGAGAATACATCAGAGAATATTCCGTTTCTCTCTAAAGAGAAAAACGGAACCCCTGTTCCTGGTAAGGGAAATGCCACTAAAGTAAGGAAAATATATATTAATAACACAACAAACCGCATCACCCAATATTTTGCCGATAAATGTCTTAAATATCTTCGGGTATCACCAGTTTTTAGTGTAAGAGATCACCGTCGAGTATCTTTTGCAATGAATACAGGCAAACTCACAGAGGAAGAAATTAAAGAACTATTTAATGATTGGTTTAATTTGGATGTTCCTGATGATCAACTTATTAGTATTTCGGCTGCATTGTCAGGTCGACAGATTGAGAAGTTTAAGGTTAGAAACGCAATTTATAAATAAAATATTAATAAAAAACTATTATGACCACTGTAAACGAAAAAGAATTACGACATAATGAGAATATGAATCAAAAAGATACACTTATTCTATGTAGAGTATCATCAAAAGAACAAGAGGAATCGGGATACTCACTAGATGCTCAAGAAAAATTATTAACTGACTATGGACAACATAAGATTTTTAATATTGTTCGGATTTTTAGAATAGCTGAATCTGCAAGTGGCAAACAGGTAAGAAAAATATTCAATGAGATGCTTCAATATGCTACTAAAAATAATGTCCACATCATCTTATGCGAAAAAATCGATAGATTGACTCGCAATCTTAAGGATGCAGCTACCATCAGTGATTGGGTTCAGGAGAATGAGTTGAATGAGGTTCACTTTGTAAAGGAAAACTTTGTGGTAAATAAAAACACCAGAGCTCATGAAAATCTGGTTTGGGATATGAAAGTTGCTATTGCTCGTTTCTATGCAAATAACCTTTCGGAAGAGGTTAGAAAGGGGCAGAAAGAAAAACTCTCACAGGGATGGCTACCAACCAAACCACCTCTCGGATATAGGACTATTGGCGATAAGGGACACAAGATCCACGAGATTGATGGGGAGAAAGCACCTTTCATACGAAAGATGTTTGAGCTGTATTCTACTGGTAATTACTCTACCATTGCACTATCAAATGCCATGTTTAAGGAAGGATTCAGAAATCGAATTGGTAAAAAGGTTGGTAAAAGCAGAACCTACGACCTACTCAGAGATTCATTCTATATTGGCCAGATGAAATGGAAAGGTATGATATATAAAGCAAATCACGAACCTCTCATTTCGAAAGAATTATATGACCGAGTGCAAGTGCTTTTGAGCAGAACATTGAGCCAACCACAGCAAAGTAAGTTAATGTCTGTTTTTAAGTCGAAGATGACTTGTGAAGTATGTGGAGGAACGATAACCTGGGAGACACACAAAGGACACTGGTATGGGCATTGTAGTGGCTACCAGCGACTTGGTATGAAAAAGAAGTGTGATCAACGGCATGTATTTTTCAGACAGGAAAAAATAGAAGAACAGATTTTTCCTTTCTTCGATAAAGTTACGCCCATCAGCAATAGAGTGCTGGAAATACTCGAACAAGCTCTAAAAGAGAGTCATGCGGATGAGATATCTCGTTTCAATACCAATCTGAATGAACTCAATGCCACGATAGAACGATCCCAGAGGCGTCTAGAGGCAGTTTACGAAGATAAGCTTGATGGGAAGGTTAGTGTTGAGACATACGAAAGATTATTCAAACAATATACTCAGCAAAAAGAAGATGCAGTGAGAGAACTCACCAAGCTCAATACCGGAAACAAAAAATACTATGAGGCAGGATATGCTATTCACGAACTCGCTCTGAAAGCAAAAGAAATCTATAACGCTGAAAAGACCACTGATGAAGATCGAAGGATGCTTTTGAGTTACGTATTCTCGAACATCCCAATAAATGGGCTACAAACAAAGCCAGTTTATACTTTAGCATTCAATTTCTTGGCAAATTGGGTTCCAAAGATAAATAATATTTTAGAACTCGAAAAAACCCTTGCAAACAAAAGACAAAAAGGCACTTTCGTGCCTTCTCATCCTATCTTGCTCCGCGGGTAGGGATCGAACCTACGACCAAGCGATTACATGTATTCTCTCATTACTGAAAGCATGGACTATATCATCTCCATATTTTTTAAAACGTAGGAGTGAGGCGCTTCCTATCTCAATATTTATTTATTGAAACAGTACTCTCTTACGAGATAGTCTCTACACCTTCCTTGTTGTACCAACAGGGCTTGGCTCGGGATTATCCTTAAATTTTTACTTCAAGGGTTTCCCCGAATTCACCTCATTTTTCAACTTGGATTTCTCCAAGAAGCTGCAATTATTTACAGTCGCTTGCTCTACCACTGAGCTACCGCGGAATATTACATTAATCGGATTAATACCCGACACTGAAATACTATCAAAAATAATATATATTGCAACAACATATACACAGCTATTTTATTAAAATCATTTGGTATATTATATATATGTATACCAGAAAAGAGACCCGAAGCTATGCTGATCGTGCACCTTATATGCGCGAAGCGGTAAAAAAGCGACGACGAAAGCTTCGTGAATTAGCGAGAACATCTAAAGGTAATAAATGTGCTTTATGTGGATATTCTAGATGCCAGCGTGCGTTGAGTTTTCATCATATAGATCCATCAAAGAAAGAATTTGCACTTTCAGCAAAAGGGTTAACGCGTTCATGGGAAAAAATAGAAAAAGAGATTGAAAAGTGTATATTGGTCTGTGCAAATTGTCACATGGAAATTCATGATGGAATTATCAATATTCCAGAAAACATTACCTTGAATACAAAGACTTCATAAACTGATTGTTTAAAGTCTACTAAAAAATTCAATCTTGAGGTAAAAATTAAACAATCAGAAAAGGTTATTTACTGTCGATACCACCCAAAATATTCTTATGTTAATGTTAAAAGGCCCCGAGCTAATAGCTGGGGGCCTTTGGTTTTATGGATACACCACGAATGCGAACGCAGTCGGGATATCCGCCAGGATGTTATTTGTGACGTCTTTGAGTTGGACGTCGGTGTATGCCACCGACACCAGCACTAAACGCATGTTTCCCGGACAGCTGAAGTCCGTGGGCGGGGGCAGAATGTCGATAAACATACTGCCGCTGATCATTCCGTTTTTCCCGGAGGAAAACGTGGCGGTTGCGGTGACGGGCTGGGTGACGGTCTCCTTGTTGGAGGCCTTGGGGTGTTTGTCACCCTTGTTGATGCAACCGTAGGTTGCCGTCTGGGTGGCCGAGGCCGTGTAGTCTACGGACGTGTTTTGTCCGAGACCAGCCTCCTTCCAGCTCAACGTGAGCGTCCCATCACCAGCCAGGCTGGCGTTCGCCTGGCTGAAGTGCGGGTTCTGCGCCAGAGCCAAAAAGGCCGTGGCGATCATCAAAAGGAACATTTTCATAGTACACCTCCCTTGGTGCTCGAACATAGTACACCAATGTAAAAATATGTCAAGTATATGAATTTTATATATTAAAGTTTTTATAGAGCCAAGATATGTATTTAAGGATGTGTTTTATTGTATGAGATCTATCATTTGGGTATATAATAAGTGCATGTATATTAAAGTAAGGGTAAAAACAGGTCAACGAAGGGAGGTTGTTGAAGTGCTTTCACCCAACTATTTTTTAGTGTCGGTAAAAGAAAAACCAGAAAGAAATTTGGCAAATGAGCGGATTGTAGAAATTTTTAAAGAGCGATACAAAACCAAAAACGTTCGTATCATTCACGGTGCTCATCATCCACAAAAAATGCTTTCGGTGGGGTATTGACATGTTTAATATATAGTATTTTTTAATAGGAGAACTTTAGATGTCAAAGCATTCTCGTATTGGTGGGAAGTATACAGGTAACCACACAACTCTCATACCTTTTGCTGCTAGTGTTTGTGATATCGTCAAAGATATCACTGAAGTCACTAAAATCACCCCAGGCTTCATCAAAGCAGGCTTGAAGTCTGTATCTGGTCGTCGACGGGTGAAGATCACGGCGGTAGAACTAACGTGTAGTCTGTTATTGGCTATACGAGACAATAACTCGCACCAGGAAGTACGGGTGTATGTGAAGAATATTGGCCGAGCAAAAACAGAAATTATTGGCCAATTGCAGAATCGTCAAATCACTGTATCCACCGACGATGATGGTGGTAGGTGAATGCCCACTCGGAGAGATATTCTCCGAGTGGCTTTTGTTTGTGTGATGCATTCCGGTGTGACAACCTTTTGAGGTGGGTGTATAATACAGGTGTATCCACTAACAAAAAATATATGAATATTCGAATTCAAGGTCCTCGTTTACCGTTAACACCAGCAATTGAGGAGTACGTATTGAAACGAATTACTCCACTTGAAAAACTCGTGAATGATCCGGCTGTAGTCTGTGAAGTGGATCTGGTTAAGACAACAAATCATCATAAGTCAGGAGAAATATTTCGAGCGGAGATCAATATGATATTACCAGATAAGCATGTGTATTTAGTATCTGAAAAAGAAGACCTTTATCAAGCAATCGACAATCTCCGAGAACAACTCGACTATGCATTATCAGTCCGAAAAGAAAAAAAGCAGACATTGTTGCGTCGAGGCGCGTCACGTATCAAAGATATGATTAAAAATCTGAGAGGGGGTATGTAGAGTGTTTCACTGAGGAGGCGATAAGCAAACTTCTCCTAAGTTCGTGATCGATTTCCTCTGAGAAAATCATCAAACGACATTTCTTTCTTTCCTTCAGGTTTTACAGAGGTAACTACCAAGAGTCCATGGTCTACATGGGCTTTTGTAATACTTACACGAATACGTACTCCGTTGTAATCAGTAAAGAAAAACACACCTGGCCATCCAACAAATGCTCGTACTTTTCGTACTATTTCTTCTGGATTGTCAGTGGCTAGATTTACCTCACCATCTACTTTTTCAATTTTTTTACAGAATGTTGCTTTAGTGTGATCTTGTTCAGTGGTGGGGTGTGAACCAGAAAGCCATGCGGGCAATACTTCGCTGATCATGTGAGCTCCTTCTTGGGCGAGGATTTTTTCTGCAGCATCTCGATAAGCATCTTTTGGTAAGATATGTTGAGAAATTTCTTTTTGTGCAAGGAGTGGGCCGTGATCCATGTCCGCATCGAGGAGTATGATACTTACACCAAATGGATCTCCGGCAAGGATGGTGCTTTGTATCGGGCTTGCACCACGGTGTAGGGGAAGGAGAGAGGGGTGTAGATTAAGGAGTCCATGTGTAGGTAGATCGAGGATTGTTTGCGGAATTATCTTTCCATACGACGCCACTATACCTACATCAAATGGTCCGTATGCATTGATAGCCTCTACACTTTCTGGTTTACGTAATGTCTTGAGTTGAAGTACAGGAATGTTTCGTTCCTCCGCCCATTTTTTAGTGGGTGGGGCAGTGAGAATCATCTTTCGTCCGACTGGTTTATCTTCAGCTGCGACGATAAGCGAAGGGATGATCCCATGTGTCTCTAGTGTATCGAGTGTGTCTCGAGCAAACTCTGGTGTTCCAAAAAAAATAAGCTTCATGTTATTTCTGTGCTTTTGCTATGTGTTCAGGAATAATTTCTTCTATGTTTTTTGCTTTATCAATAAAGAGAATGCCGTCGAGATGATCGATTTCATGTTGGAATATCTGAGCAAGGAGACCAGATGCACCCATGGTAAACTTCAAACCATTTTCATCGAGGGCTTCCACTGTAGCTTTGTGAGAACGAGATACTTTACCGTAGAGGTAACGTACAGAGAGGCATCCTTCTTCTAGATTTTTTTTATCTTTGGAAAGCTTGGTAATAACAGGGTTTATAAATACCATATCTTTCCCTGTGGCGTGTTTGTGGCGTTTAGTAAGCTCAAAGACTTTATGAGAAACAACAAAAATACGATACGGAGCATCGATCTGCGGAGCGGCAATGGCCACCCCGTCATCTTGCGATGCAAGCGCAATAATCATGTTTTGTATAACTTTTTTGATTTTTGCACTTGAAATATCTTTTTCAGTGACTGTCTCTGCGACTTTGCGCAATGTGGGGTGATTTTGTTGGATAATCTCTATCATGACATTTAAAACTTATCACAAAAGTGAGTCAGGGTCTATCTTAATCTGAAATTCAGG
>DBEI01000034.1:0-7343 GCA_002294445.1 Patescibacteria group bacterium UBA910 | reverse complement strand
TGAACGACATAGTTTTTGTCGGTACCTTTGTGAAATGATTCAAAAAGTGACACATCATGTGGGGCAAGATATTTCTTTACCTCCTCCATTGCTTTACGAGCTTCTGCTTTAGTTCCTTCACGGGTAATTTTAATAAATGTTTGAAATGGCGGATAACCCAAACTTTTACGCACAGAAATCTCTTCACGATAGAAATCAGACAAATTGCCTTTGAGTGCATAGTCAAATACAGTCTGATCTGGTTGTCTGGTTTGGACAATCAGCGCATGTTCTGCAAGGTTGCGAAGTGCAAGTAGAATATGCATGACTTTTTCATTGATACGGAAATCAGGAAGCGCAAAAAATGAATCAAGAGACACCACCCCTGCATTATTTATCTTTTTGGTAAGGTATGTGAGTGCCATTTCTGTGCCCAACAGAATTGCACCAGGGTGATCATAAAATTTTTCAACAAGTGTGACCGCTTGTTTGTGTGTTTTGATACGACTTTTATCCATAACAAACACAGTGTTGTCAGGGAACAATGTCTTAATTTCTTTTTCTACGGTTTCAATACCAATACCTAAAGTTTGTAGGTTCCAGCTTTGGCATCGACTGCATGTCTCATGCGCACTCCTTTTTGTACCACACTTATGACATACAAACAGTTGCGAACCTGCTTGTGTATTTACGTGTTGAGCATAGACAATTACTGGTGCTCCGCACGTATGACAAGTGACTGCTTGTCCACAGTCATGACACACTGAAAGTGGGGCAAGTCCTTTTCTGCCACAAAATAAAAAGAGTAGTTCGTTGTGTTCTTTGTTTTGTTTGATGAGCTCTTTGAGAGCGGGAGTAAATATTTCAAATTTTTTATGTGGCGAATTCTTTGGGCGCCGTGCGTCTATTAGTGCGCTTTCTGAGGTGGAAAGTGAACGGAATTTTAATGTAGAGAGCTCAGCGTATATGTCATTTTTTTGTTTCCAGATCGTTTCAATACGCAGAGCCATATCTCCAAAGATCAGTTTTGTCCCTGAGGTTTTTGCCATGATTTCCGCAACCTTGCGTATGTCGACATATGGTCTCATCTGTCCGGTATATCCTCGTGAACTTTCATTTTCTACAATAATAGTACCGATATCATGGCGTGGAATACACAGAAATGATCCGGTACATATAATGAGGATAGGATGCTCTGAAGTAAGTGCTTTATTCCACCCCTCGATAACTTCTTTTTTTGAAAGTTCATTATGAAATATGAGGGTATAGTCTTCGATCCCTTTTTCGAGTGTTTGTTTGGCGGTTTTGATATCTTCGATTGTAGGAAGCACGAAAAAAACACTGCCTTTTCGAGCGAATTCTTCTCTAATGTAACTTTTGTACATAGCATACCGTTCTTCATTGCTCGCTTGAAGCACCAGAATTTCTGATTCTTTTTTCTCTGGAACAGGCTTTGGTTCCTGAAGTGAAGAGAGTGTTTCAATAAAAACTTTGGGCACAAGTGTAGAGAGCACGGCACCAGTAGATGATGCGGTGTATTCTGCTATATGTTTTGCACTTTCAACAAAAGAAGGAAGGAGAAAAGTCTTTTCGTGAACAGCATCAATCTTTTTAATTGAATACGAAAGATTTTTTATTTCTCCTTTTTTGGATGAGACTGGCTGAGAAGATATGACGATTCCATGTATCTTTCTGGTGCGAAGTGGGATCTCAACCACTGATCCGAGGGGGATTTCGAGTGCAGAAAAATATGTGAGTGTTTCTCTGGATATTGCTTTTGCAATAGGGATGACCTCGAGTATATTCATGCCTCGATTATATCACGACCATCATCAGGTTCTCTCCATCAAGTACGTAGAGGAAAGTGTTTTCAGTTTTTTGGAATACAGGTTTGATTCCTTTGTAGAGAGGGAAGAAGTTTGTGACTTTCTCGGATGCGTTTTCTACCGCATCCATAGCATACACTCCGGTATCAGATGCAAAAATAATTACATCAGTGCGGTCTTTGTAGAAATCCACAGATCGGATACTGTCTTTGGGAGTAATAATTTTTTTAATAACAGCATTCTCCTTAATGTAAATTGTATTTTCTGTAACCCATACACTTACATTGTTAAGTGTTTTAGGGTTTGTTTCACTCGGAAGTCTTGTATTGGAGACTTCGAATCTGAGTTTCCAGTATTGCGGATCTTTTTGAGTGATGATCTGCCCTGTGGTGTTTTGAGTAACAAATATTGGTTTAAGTGTAGTAGTCTCTCCCGATCGTATGGTTGCTTGTGCCATCCAAGGGAAGTATCCTTCTCGCCCAATGATGACATCGTGAGTTTTTACAGAGAGGGGTACGCTTATGGTTTGATTTTCTTTGGTGGTGACGATGATCTTTTTATCATCTGCGTACACTATTGTATTTTTTAACGGAAGCGTAATTTCTAGTGTGCCGTTTTTTGCGATATGCAAATCTGGTTGAATACGGTATCCAAGCACAAAACCAATAATTGCAATAATACTGACAAAGCTAGCTCCTAAAAGATATGGGTGTTTTTTTGCATAATTGATCATATTTGGATAGTATAAGCGATATGAGTATTTTCTCCAAAAAACTTGGTATTGACTTGGGTACTGCAAATACGTTGGTATATGTTCCGGGGCGAGGTGTTGTGCTCAACGAGCCTTCTGTTGTCGCTGTATCGGAAGAGGATAATAAGATTTTAGCGATCGGTATTGAGGCAAAAGAAATGATTGGTCGTACACCTGAAGCGATTGTTGCATATCGTCCAATGAAAGACGGAGTGATTGCAGACTATCGAGTAACAGAAGCGATGCTTCGGTATTATATAGATAAGGCACTTGGTAAATGGAACTTTATAAAACCAGAAGTGCTTGTGTCTGTGCCTGCAGGAGTAACATCAACAGAGCGTCGAGCGGTAATCGAAGCTGCTATCAAAGCGGGTGCAAAAAATGCATATGTGGTAAAGGAACCTATTTTGGCAGCGATTGGTGCAGGTATTCCTATTCATGAAGCAATGGGACATATGATTGTTGATATCGGTGGAGGTACGACTGACGTTGCGGTTATTTCTCTCGGAGGTATAGTGGCATCGATTTCAGTAAAGTGTGCGGGTAACAGACTTGATCATTCAATTGCAGACTATATTAAAAAAACATTCAATCTCGCAATTGGAGATAAGACAGCAGAGGATATTAAAATGAAGATTGGCTCAGCTATTCCACTGGATGAAGAGCTTGCAATGCAGGTAAAGGGGCGCGACTTTATTTCAGGTCTTCCTCGTAGTGTGGAGATTAAAACAAATGAAATCGTAAAAGCTATTTCAAAAGATTTACGAGAGATGATAAAAGCAATCAAAGATGTGTTACAAGAAACTCCGCCGGAACTTTCTGCAGACATTATCGACCGAGGAATTATTATGACTGGTGGGTCTTCTCAACTTCGCAATCTTCCTGAGTTGGTGCTTCGACGTACGGGTGTAAAAGCGGTGCTCGCAAAAGATGCGTTGTATTGTGTGGTGAAGGGAACGGGGATTGCATTGGAACATCTTGATACCTACAAAAAGTCGATCATAGCAAAGCGCTAACAGCTCTGGCCTTTTTCACCAGTCTCATCTTTTGAAATTTTAAAATTTCAAAAGCGACCTTGGCGAAAAATCCTCAGAGATTCTTGGTGTGTTGAAAATTATTTCTGGTACAATAGACATGATGTCACTTTTTACATCTCTTCGAGAAGAAAATAATCTCCATCATGCGTATGTCTGTATTGGAGATACATCTGCTACACACAAAGAGCTTGAAGCTTTTCTAGTTGAACATATGGCGCTCTCAACGGTAGGCAATCCTGATTATCGAGTGTTTGAGGAAACAAATATGACTATAGATACCGCGCGAGAACTCGGTGTGCTTCAGGCGCAAAAAAATATGACCGGTAATAAACAGGTGTTTGTACTCAAGGTGGGATATATCGGCGAAGAAGCTCAAAATGCACTTCTTAAAATTTTTGAAGAACCAACTTCTGATACACATTTTTTTGTATTGTTGCCACAAGATACATTGTTGCCAACACTTCGTTCGAGAGTGCGAATGCTGATCAGTGCTTATACAGAAACACAAACATTTTCTTTTCTTTCACTCTCTGTTCCTGAAAGATTGGGGTATATCAAGAAAATGACTGATAATATTGGTGATGAAAAACAAACCAAACAAGACGCAATCAACCTTATAAATCAAATAGAAGGGGAGTTATATGCTGATGGTGGCGTTTCGATACATGCGTCAGCGCTTGCGGTGTGTGAAAAAGCACGTACAGCACTGTTTTCTCGTGGAGCAATGACAAAAATGCTTCTTGAGCATGTTGCTCTTTCAATATAAGAGGATTCTGTTATTATAGATCTCATATGGCATACGACTTTAAAGATTTAAAAGCAGGTATAAAAAGTACTGAAGAATGGCTTCGGTCTGAGTTTTCTGGTATTCGCACAGGGCGAGCAACCCCTGCATTGCTTGATTCTGTAATGGTGGAGGCATATGGCGCAATGATGCCTATCAACCAGGTGGGCAGTATTTCTGTTGAAGATGCTCGTATGATGCGGGTGACTCCGTGGGATATGTCTCTTGCAAAAGCGGTAGAAAAAGCAATTATGCTTGCAGACCTCGGACTCTCTCTTGCGGTAGATGAAAAAGGTGTACGCGTGATATTTCCTGACCTCACCGCAGATCGACGAGCAAGTCTCGTAAAGTTGGCAAAACAAAAACTTGAGGATGCACGTATCGCTATCCGAAGTGAGCGAGAAAAAACAATTAAAGATATTGAAAAAAAAGAGAAAGACGGAGAGATTTCCGAAGATGAAAAGTTTCGTCTCAAAGCAGAGCTTCAAAAATATATAGATGAAGCAGGGGTTACACTTGAAGGTTTGTTTGCAAAGAAAGAAAAAGAAATTGCTGAATAAAGTTTAGGTTTGTCTACTAGTTTAACTTTTTACCTTATGTCCGTCATTATATTTATTATCATTCTAGCTGTATTAATTTTTGTTCACGAACTTGGTCATTTTTTGGCTGCAAAGCGATCGGGTATTCGGGTGGATGAGTTTGGACTTGGTTTTCCTCCAAAAGTTATTTCAAAAAAAGTGGGGGAAACTACCTATACATTAAATGCGATTCCGTTTGGTGGATTTGTAAAGATTTTTGGTGAAGATCCACATCTTCAGGATATAAAAGAAGAAGAAAAAACAAGAAGTTTTTACTATAAACCAAAATATATTCAGGCTTTCGTCCTCGTGGCGGGGGTGGTGTTTAACATTATCTTTGCAGGCTTTTTGTTTTCTGTTGGATTTATGATGGGACAACCAGCCACTGCAGATACATCACGTTTTGGTGAGATACAGGATCCTAAACTTGTTATCACAACAGTACTTCCAGGTTCACCTGCACAGCAAGCGGGACTTGTTGGTGGCGATGCGATTCTATTTGTAGAGGCAAGTGGGAATAAACGTGGAGTACAACTTGATACTACGGGCAACCTTACAGCTGAGCAGGTCTCAAAGGTGATTGGTGAATCAAATGGAGAAAAAATCACTATCATGTATAAACGAGGTGACGATGCTCCAAAAACTGCCTTTATCACGCCAGTAGATTCTATTATTCCTGGTAAAAAGGCAGTAGGTATTGCAATGGATACGGTGGGTACATTAAAACTTCCAGTTCATACGGCAATCCTTCAAGGGATTATCACCACAACAGAACTAACATGGGCTACTATCAAAGGGCTCGGTAGTTTCTTGTGGGGTGTGGTAACACTACAGTCAAACTTTTCTCAGGTTTCAGGTCCTGTGGGTATTGCGGGTGTGGTAAAGGACGCAAGTAAACTTGGGTTTACCTATGTGATGTCACTCACTGCACTTATTTCAATCAATCTTGCGGTGATTAACCTTGTACCGTTTCCAGCACTCGATGGGGGACGACTTCTCTTTGTTGCAATTGAAGCAGTTACTCGCAGAAAAATTCCGTCTAAAGTTGCGACGTGGGTGAATGCAACAGGCTTCATCTTGCTGCTTATACTTATGGGTGTGGTGACACTTCACGATATTATTAAGTTATTCTAATTAAATAGTAAAATTACACCACACCATATTTCATCCAAGGGTTACCCTTGGATGAAATTTTGCAAAAAAGAGTCAGTGAGGATATGATGAGTAAATGAGACAAACACAACTTTTTACTAAAACACGCAAAGAAGCACCTGCAGATGAGGTGTCAAAAAATGCACAACTTTTGATTCGTGCTGGGTTTATACAGAAGGAAATGGCGGGGGTATATGATTATTTACCCCTTGGATTACGAGTGCTTAACAAGATACAAAATATTATTAGAGAGGAAATAAATGCTATTGGTGGGCAAGAAGTTTTAATGACAACCCTTCAGGACAAGGATGTGTGGGAAAAAACAGGGCGGTGGGATAACTCAGTTGTCGATAACTGGTTTAAGACAAGGCTTGCGAATGATGGTGCAGAACTTGGTATTGCAAATACACATGAAGAACCTATGACTGCGATGTTGACACATTTTGTACGTTCCTACAAAGACTTACCTGTGTATGTGTATCAATTTCAAACAAAGTTTCGAAATGAACTTCGTGCAAAGAGTGGGTTAATGCGAGGGCGTGAGTTCTTGATGAAAGATTTGTACTCTTTTGATCAAACAGAAGAAGGGTTCAAGGCTTTCTATGAAAAATGTGCAGGTGCATATTTGAAAATCTTTGATCGTGCAGGAATCGGGCATATTACGTATCGCACTGTTGCTGCGGGAGGATCGTTTACGTCAGGTCTTACTGATGAGTTTCAGACGCTGTCAAAATCAGGTGAGGATATTATTTATATCGATGAAAAAAAGAAGCTTGCAATCAACAAGGAAGTGCTTACTGATGAAAATATAGAAAAATTTGGTTTCAATAAGGATGCGCTTCGAGAAGAGAAATCAATTGAGGTAGGGAATATATTTCCACTTGGTTCACGATACCCTGATGCACTTGATTTGAAAGTGAGAGATGAAGACGGAAATGAGAGACAGATTATTATGGGTAGTTATGGTATTGGTCTAGGGCGACTTATGGGGACAGTGGTTGAAACATTGTCTGATGACAAAGGAATTGTATGGCCTGAATCTATTGCTCCATTTCGGATCCATCTTCTTATTCTCGGCAACTCTCCTGAGGTAGCGGTAGCAGGAGATGTGTTATATGAAAAACTCAAAACGTTGGGTATTGAGACGTTGTATGACGATAGGGATGCACGTCCAGGAGAAAAATTCGCAGATTCTGATTTGATAGGTATTCCTTATCGAGTTGTGATCTCAGAAAA
>DBEI01000013.1:6057-22841 GCA_002294445.1 Patescibacteria group bacterium UBA910 | reverse complement strand
CAAGAGCGTTTTCACGTACTGCAAGGTATGTGTAAAAAGCTACATCCGCTTCAGAATCCAACCCGCCAGCATAAGTAAAGAGTTTATAACCTACACCCCCCACATCTACCACTACCGATTTAAGGTCTCTCCAGACCACTTTTCCTTTTATGTATCCGATCATAAGGTTATTATACAGGATTTTAGAAAAAAATTTTGGAAACGAAAAAGTCCCTATTAAGTAGGGACATTCTTGTTCTTGTAACTATAAATACAAGAATTAAGTAATAACTATATTTAAAATTTTAAACATAGTTATTTTTTATTGAGTACACGACAGGCTTTTGGTTAGCGATATTTATTGATGAAATCAATAATGTCGCCGAGCGGAATTTTTACATCCCGCCAGTTGTTGGGCAGAGTTTCCACGGAAGAAACCTTTGGTACGTACAGTTGCTGTTTAGGAGTTGGAAGTTCCATTTTTAATGCATAACGTTGAGCTTCCTTTTCTGAGAATGAATGCAGGTTTAGGTGTAGTTTTTGTGAAATGGAAGTAAGAGTGATAATTGTCCCGCCCTGCGTTCTCCATTGAAGAAAGTGTCTTTGAAACTGATGCCCAAAGATTATCCGTTTTGGCAGAAATCCATGAGGATTTAAGGCTTTGTGTTTATTGAGTGCAACTGCATATGTCTCAACAAGCATGGTTTCAATGTTTCGGGCTCTGGCAAAAAAACGCGTAACCGTTCTTGGGCACCCTAAATGCACCTTTTCTTCGATTGCAATACGGAACGCTTTCGGATGGAATGCTTCTAAGTGTAATGCATTGCAAAACAACAAAAGTGCCTCCGCTTTACTACAGGTAAGTGTCTTGAATGAGCTGTAGCTCGTCATTATGTTCTCCTATACTGGGGTTGCCAGCGGTTTTCTGTGTGCATATAATCATAGTATAATGTAGCTGTCAACCTTTGATTTTTCCTTATTTATATGTATTATGTAGTTCATGCCAATCATCAAATCAGCTAAAAAAGCCCTTCGTTCATCTGGACGAAAGAAGATGTTTAACCTCCGAAAGAAGGATCAGGTGTCTAAAAGTATAAAGACACTAAAGAAACTTGTGTTGGAGAAGAAGACAAAAGAAGCAGAGAAGCTTTTCCCAGAGGTGCAAAAAATAATTGATAAAGCTGCAAAAACAGGTTTTCTCAAGAAAAATACAGCATCTCGAAAGAAATCTCGACTCAGCGCTTTGGTTAAGAAAGCTAAATAAACCAAACAAAGAGATAAAAAACCATTTGCTTCCAGCAAGTGGTTTTTTGTTGTACTATCAGTTTGATATGAATAAGGCATATTTCCCACACCTTGATGGTCTTCGATTTTTTGCTTTTTTGGCTGTGCTTATTTCACACCTCAGTCTTTTTACTGGTTTTACAGGTTATCCTTTTAATATCTTTCCAGCTCTCTTTCTTACACATGGTGATTTGGGTGTAGCTTTTTTCTTCACCCTTTCAGGATTTTTAATTACATATTTACTTCTTCAGGAAAGGGAACAGCAGGGTTCAGTGTCTTTGAAACATTTTTATATCAGACGAGCGCTTCGCATCTGGCCGGTGTATGTTGTGGTGATACTTTGTGGTTTTTTTATTTTCCCAAACCTTATTGATATTCCACTTGCATTGTCGCTCGAAGCTCCGCTGTCTCGATTGCCTGCATATATCTTTTTTCTTGGTAACATCGATTTAGTCTACATGGGATACGCGTCGGTGATTATTGGGGTACTTTGGTCGCTTGCGGTGGAGGAACAATTTTATCTCATATGGCCAGCTGTATTTAAAAAAATTAAATTATCTCGTATCCCGTGGGTGCTGGGTGGGGTGATTATTTGGTCATGGATCTATCGGTTTGCTCACTGGGAGAATTATGAAATTGTGCATTATATGACACTGTCTGTGTTTTCTGATCTTGCGATTGGGTGTTTGCTTGCGTATGTTGCGTACTTTAACAAAGGGTTCGTTACGTTTTTTGAAAAACTTCCATCTTGGGCAATAGCAATAAACTATATAGTTATCTCTGTGTATATAGTTTTGAGGGTGGTAGTACCTTTTATGTTTTCACCAACGATCAATCGCACCCTTTACTCACTTGAATCAATTATATTTTGTATACTTTTTTCTGTGGTCATTATGGAGCAGTGCTTCGGTAAGCATTCTTTGTTTAAGATGGCACATTCTCATGTGTTTACATATTTAGGAAAGATTTCTTACGGGTTATATGCATATCACATGATCGCACTTACAATCGTTCTCTGGTTTGGTGTGGTATTTTTTGGATTACCACTTCAATATAGTTCTGTTATCTCTTTCGGTTTTATTGGTGCTTCGACGTTTGTGTTGTCGGTGTTTTTTGCTTATGTGTCATATGTGTATATGGAAAAACCGATATTGAAACTGAAGGATAGGGTGGGGTATGTGAAGTAAATATGGGAAAAGTCATAAGAGAAACAAAGGTTTGTATGAAAAGTATGATGCGGTGCTTGTGGTGGTAAATAGGTTGGTTGAAAAAGGGGGTTGGTTTAATAAAGGGTTTGCATGAGCTGTGGGGTATATAAATAAATTGTTTTGATTTATCCAAAAAAGCGTAAAACTTGTTGCATTAAACGGAACTTAGATACTATAATTATATAGTATATAATCAATCCAATATGTACTCAAAAGATATAAAAGATAAGGCTTGGAAATTAAGAAAAGAGGGAAAGTCATATAATGAAATACTGAAACTAACTTCTATTCCAAAAAGCACTCTTTCTGCATGGTTTGGAAAGGATATGGGTATGCCTTTTGATAAAAAAGGTTTAGCTGAACATCTTGCCAACATACGTCCTCTTGCGGCAAAAATGAAAACAAAAATAAAGTTAGAGAATTTAGAAAGAGTTCAAATTGCCATGAATACAGAAGTTCAGAATTATCCTCTAAAAACATTAAATTTTCAAAAATCCCTCCTCTCAATGCTTTATTGGGCTGAAGGTTCGAAACATGAAAAAGTAAGTGGATTAAAATTTACTAATACCGATCCGAAGCTTTCAATGCTTTTTATTGTCATGCTTAGAAACTGCTATCAAATAGATGAAAATAAATTCCGCGTTGCTTTACAGATACACTACTATCACTCTATAAAGAAAACGAGAAAGTTTTGGTCAGATTTATTAAAAATTCCAGAAAATCAATTCAATACAGTTTTTGTTAAAAAGAGAAGTCGTAAGAAAAAATTTAGAAAAAATTTTATGGGTATATGTGCTTTGAAATATTTAGATAGCTCTGTACGAAAAGAGATTTTAGCTGTAGGATATGCTATTGCTGGTGGTATATGTGTTTAATGTAAAAAATTGCTCTCGTCGTTCAATGGATAGGATACATCCCTGCGAAGGATGAAATGCAGGTTCGATTCCTGCCGAGAGCACTAAGTCAGATTTCTCGTTCTTAAAGTCTTTGGAGTTTTGAATAATTTGAGATATTCTTACGATATGGAAAAGTTAACCGTTGAAGAAATACCACAAGAAATTTCTCATAAAGAAAGGGTTATAAATTTGTTAGATAAATTATTGGATGCACACACAAAAGAGTCGAAATTTGAAGATACCGAGTTGGAAAGAAAACATTTTTCAAGTGTTGACCGAGTGCATTTAGTAGCGACTGAATATGAAAAAACTTTAAGAGAAATCCTTGCAAGATATGGGTGTGATGTAGAGGTAGTAAAAAAGCTTCAATTTTTGAGATGAAGCTTTTTTACAGAATACTTATTTCTAGAATTTCTAATGGTTCACACTAAAACTGACCGCATTACTTTTTACTGAAGTAGGCAGTATTCCCATGGATACACGGATTTGATTAATGCCACCACTCAACATACCAACAAGAATAGTGTCGAGACGGAATTGTAATTGTGTACCGTCAGACTGTATGTAGGAAGCCAGTGTTCCACCTGCATCTCGTCCATCCTGGAGAAAATCAATTTGAGTATCACCATTTTTATTTGCAAGATTGGTTCCATAAATAGTGATGGTACTGCCTGCTCCGCCGGAACTTTGACTTATAGAACTGATGTGGGGAGCTGGTACATTGATAGTAAATGGAACAGTGTTACTAACTCCATTACCAGTACTGTTGTTTGACACACGAATTTGGTAAGTACCCACACCTCCGTTAGCAACAAATATAGGATCAACTACAAATTGTAATTGGGTACCATCAGAAGAAATGGCATTTGGATTTTTTGCTGTAGGGTTTGTGGTACCCATAATTTGTCCATTCTGAAGAAACTCGACTACACTTGGAACAACTTTATTCATAAACCCTGTTCCATAAATCGTAATGATGTCGTTAGCTTGTCCCGAATTTGCACTTATAGACGTAATGGTGGGTGGTGTATTAGTAATCGTAAAATTAACCGCATTACTTCTAGAATTTGAGTTGGATACTGTTAACTGGTAGGTACCAAGAGTGGAATTTGAAGCGAGTATTTTATCAAATGTAAAAATGAGTTGTTTAGATGAGACAGACTGAATATTTTTTCCGTTTAGAGTACCTGTAACATTGCCATTCTGGCGAAAATTAACTACAGAGTCTGCTGTAAAATTTTGTCCATAAACAGTAATGGTTTCTCCGCCTGAAGCACTTGATTGACTCAAGTAGTTAATACTCAAAGGGAGATTTTGTGGTGAAGTAGGTACCGTAGGAACTACTGTTGGTGTTATGGTTGGTGCGGGAGTGATTATCGGTGTTGTATTGACTGATTGAACTGGATTTGTAACAGGATTAGTTACTGAGGTTGCACTACCATTACAATCGATTGCCTGTATCTTTGCTCTAGTTAACGAACCAACAAAACCTGGGGGAGTAGCAGAAATACCATTGGCATTTTGAAATGCTATCACCGCTGATCTAGTCATTGAACCAAAAAAACCAGTTGGTTGTATGCTCAAATAACCATGAGAATTTAGAAAGTCTTGGAGTACCGATACTGCACCACCAGTAGAAGCATCCCTAGAACTATAGCGAAGATTAATAGAAATTATTGCACATGTAGTATCACCTGAAGTGTCTACATCTGCCGATTGTGCTAAAGAAACAGCAGGTATTATAAACGATAAAGCTATAATACTTGAGATAATATATTTATTCATAAATTTGATTAATTTTAATAAAAATACACGACCGACTCACCACCCCTATTTAACTATATTACCCTACAATAACTGTGACTAAATTACAAACTAAGACACAACAACTTTTGCAGTTATGCGTGATCTTTTAGGGGTTTTTCCTCTTGGACTCCACCCCGCCACCACTTGAAGCCAGAGGGATATACTACCTGGATCGCCAGTTTGTATTGCTCGTCTACAAAGTGCTAACAAAACATTTTTAGTGAGATTGTGTCCTCATTTAGATATTTCACTTATGTTTGCGTCTTTCTGTATCAGGTTATTCCAGTTTGTGAGTGTAGACATTTCAGCATAATATTTCTTTGAAAACTCGGTTTGGTTTTTGATTTTGATCAAGTTTCCGTAGTAAGGAAAGAAAGGGTAAAAAGTAATTTTCTCTAGTAGGACAAAGGCTTATACAGTCTCTGACAGTTGAATATTCGCAAGCTTAAACACAGACTCCCATTGTAAAATCATGCTTTCCAAAGTGTTCCATTCTAGACACACCGAGAGCACAAATTCAGTCTTTAAAATCCAAAATAGATAAGTAGTTTCTCCAAAAATGGTTCAGATTGTTTTATTTCAGGAAGATGTAGAAGGAGTTCGTCACGTATTTCATCTGGGTTTGCATCACCGAGAAGCACGATCACATGAGGGGCTACTTTTTTTGTAGTCTTGAAAAGTATACGAGGAACAAGTTCGTGCTCTTCTATCCAAAATGATTCTAAGTTTGTATACAGATAGAGTAAGTCATGCACTTTGATTCCCATAGGCATAAGCTCAATATGTACAATTGCAGGTTTTTTTGAGCTGTAGAGTGTAAGAGTAAACACTCCAACGATAATCAATACAGCAAAAATAATATTGCTTAAAAGTACTGATATAATAGCGCAGGTGATTGATATGATACCAACAATCCAGTACCAGTCGGCACTTTTTTCTGTGTGTATATGCTCAGGAGCTTTCCAAGAAATATTCATATGTACATAGTATCACAATATTATTTTATTGTGTGAACAGGAAAACTGCCGTAGTATACATATATATGGAACAATTACTTTTCTTTGGGGTTTTTATATTTGCATTGTGTGGGATTGCTGGTTTTACTGCACTCGGTGCAATTGTAGGTCTTGGAGCTACGTTGTTTGTGAAGCGTATCATTATTAGTATAGCGCTTGCGACACCAATATTGTTTCTCTTGGCAAATGTGTGGTTTAGATACACTCCAAATATATTTTCACAGATATTTTATGTGGTAAGTTCATATATTGGAGGTATATTTATGTATTGGTTTTTTGCATCAATTGCTATTTGTGGATTGTTTTTATTGTCTCAATTTTTCTCCATTCCACTTGTAAAGATATCATTCACTTTGTATGTAATCGCTTCTGTTGTTGGTGTGATTGGTATCATGCAAGCTTTTTCTGTTCGTGTGGTTAGTTATGAGGTGGAGACTCCAACACAATATACAGAGTTGAAAGGCAAGAGATTTGCATTGGTGGCTGATACTCATTTTGGTCCGGTAAATCAGGAAATGTTTGCTCGATATGTAGTGAAGAAAATCATTGAAGTAAATCCCGATGCTGTATTGTTTGCGGGAGATCTTTTTGATGGTGCTGATTTTGATAAGTCTGGAGTTGAGAAAGAATTTAAAATACTCACTGATACTGTGCCTGTATTTTTTACACCGGGTAACCATGAAGAGTATGGTCCATTTACCGAATTTGTTGCAAGCGCAAAACGTGCGGGTATGACGGTACTTATAGACGAAAAAACCAACATATTTGGCGTGCCTCTTTTTGGTCTTAATTATAGGAGTTTAAAAAATAATGATGAGGTTGCCCTACTGCTAAAAGAAAAGGGAATTAGTACAACCACACCAGCTATAGTGATCAATCATGAACCTGGGTTTCAGAGTGTAATGAAAGACGCAGGAGTCTTTTTGAATGTATCAGGTCATACTCATGGAGGGCAAGCGTGGCCTGGGAAATATATATCACAACGAGTGTATGGTCAGTATTGGTATGGTTTGGTAAAAGACGGGTTGTTTCAGAGCGTGACTACGAGTGGTGTTGGTACATTTGGTCCACGCATGAGGACGTTCAATACAGGGGAGGTGGTAGTGATTACGTTTAGGTAAACAACTTTAATGTTGATCGGTTTTGTGTTCGAAGTACTCGTCAATAATTTCTTGTGCAATACTTGTGAATCGATCTAGACCATGACGTGCTTCAGTTGAATCAGAATTAATACGATTTTCCGTAAAACCCATGTCTCCAGTCGGAGAGTTTTTGTTGAGACTGTTTTCTGTTTTCCATTTTTTTAAAGCTAAACTTGGGTTTTCTCCTTCGTAATAAACAATTTTAGATGGGCGTTTTACTTTACCTTGAGCAAAATAATTTTCCCAGTATTCCTGTGAACTTATAGGATCTGATGTTTCAACAAAATATTTACCTAATTGTTTTAAAGTGTCCTCAGTATTGTAAAGCTGATTACTTATTTGGTATATAATGGTCTCATTACAGATTTTACTTAGTAAATCTTCAGTGAAAATAGGATTTTTACTTCTCAGATAATTTTTTATCTCTAACATCTTTTCTCTTGTTTCAGAGTTAATATTTTTCAAAATAGAAAAATATTCTTTAGTGAGTTTCTGAAAACCATCATCGATTTTAATCTCTTCTATTGCCGTGATAAGTGACTCGTTTACTATTGGTTTTGAATCAGGATCAAGTTCATAACGAGATCCGGTAACCTTATTTACTCTTGCTTCTTTTGGAATAAATATAACTCCAGCATCTATACTCATGCCCCTTTCTTCATTTGCCCAAATCCACTGGTCATTATAGTTTCCCGGTCCAACTTCATCATTTAATGATCCTTTAAAGAAGTATTGTGAGGCGACGTGTAACGATGGGTAAGCGATAAAGATTTCATTGCCAGTTTCTGCACCGTAAAATGAGTCCGCTACAGTTTCTGCTGCCACATGAATAGCTGTTCTGTCCGCATAATCAGGAGTTGTTGGGGTTTCTCTGTCATTATCAAAACTTCTTAAGTACATTTCCGCTTCTTTTTTTGTATTAAATCTGTCAAGTTTTAATATCTGAGCAATAGTTTCTTTTTTTACACCTTCAGCAAGGGCAAGTCCAAGTGATGAACGAAGATTGCCATCATGCAGTAACCCCTCAAAACCTCTATGAATTTCATTTTTTCCAGTTTGGTGTTCCATCATCCCGCCATGGTCTCTAATGCCTTGTCTGGTAACATGGGTAACCATGTCACTTGGAAATCTACTCATGAGCAGAGATAATTCTTGGGTATTCAAAGATGAAAGATATTCCTCTGTAAAATATTTTTTTGCCAGTTCTTTATTAAACCCTGCTTTTCTCCATTCGATTTTCTGTTGTTCGTAAAACATATCCAAAGCGTTGCGTATGTCGCGCTCATTTGATTCAATGTTGCTTTTTGCTGAGTATATACCGGACTCCGACTCCATTTGTTCTGTAAGGAGTTCGTCATAAGTTTTTTTCCCTTCCATGAGTTCTGATCGTAGTGATTTTAATTTGAAAAAATTATAAATTCTACTCGGTAGAGTTTGAGATAGTTTTTCTAAGGTTTCCCTTGTTTGGTCTAGCTCTGCCACTTTTTCACGCGCTTCAATACTTATTTTTTCATTAACATCAGACATTTCTTGTTGATAAACTCTTGCTTCAGCTACTTCTTTTCTGGTTTCTCTAATCTTTCGTGCTAAAGCGTCTCTTTCTTCAGAAAAATTTTCTTTGGAAAAATCAGAAAAGAATTTTGGTTTTTCTTGCATATAATATAATAATATCACACAGGATAATCCTTGAGTGTCTATTTAGGGTCGATCCCAAGATGTTAATATCTCAACAACCGAGTGTATTTTTGTTTAAATATACAAAAACCCCGAGAATACTCTCGGGGTTTTTGTATTATGATGCTTTTTCTTCAATGGCTTCAATGTGGATATCGATATCAACTTCATCACTTACCATGACACCTCCTGTTTCAAGTGCAACATTCCATGTGAGCCCAAAATCTTTTCGATTTATCCTTCCTGTAAGATCAAAACCTGCCACTCGCTGGCCTTTTGTGTCGTAACCAACGCCATCAAATACAACAGATAATGCAACTGATTTAGAAATACCTTTGATTGTTAAATCACCGGTAAGTGTAAAATTATTTTCATCAATTTGTGTTACCTGTGTGGATGTAAAAGAAATTGTGGGGAATTTTTCTGATTCAAAAAAGTCAGCAGATCGGAGGTGGTTGTCACGCATCTCATTGTTTGTGTAAATACTCTTTGTTTGAGCGGAGAAGGTGACTTGTGATTGTGTAAATGTGTCGTCAGGAGACATTACTGATCCGGTAAATTCTCCAAATGAACCTCGAACAGTTGAAACTTTGAGGTGTTTTACTTTAAAACCGATAACGCTGTGAGCCGTATCAATATTCCATGTATGCATATGTGTATGTACTATAAATAATACATACAGCATATGTAACTTACTTTACAATGTAAAGTAAGTTACAAAGAGTATTAAATCGTGTATAGTACGTGTATGAGTGCAAAGCATCCACAGTGTTCAATTACTCGTGTTGCAGAGCTACTATCTGACACATGGACTATTCTCATTATTCATCACATGATTACGCAAAAGACATTGCGCTTTTGTGAGTTGGAGCGTCTCCTTGAAGGAATCAGCACACGTACACTGACTCGTAAACTAGAGTCTTTGGAAGAAAAAAATATTATTTCTAAACAAGAAGAAGGGGGATATAGTATTACCGATCGGGGGTTAAGCTTGAAACCAATTTTGAAATCAATGGAGAAGTTTGTGTAATAAAAACACCCCGAAGGGTGTTTTTAGTCTGTGTTGGAGTTGTGAGCTATTTTAAAGTAAAAAAGATTTTATAGGTTTTTTGTAAATAAAATATCTTCTTGGTAGTTATCAATACTTGCTAATTGTGTTGCAGTTTCTTGAATATAGGTATCTTGTTTCCAAGAGTCGGTAGTATTTTTGATAATTTTTCTACGAATTACATCTGTCAATCTCAAAAGGACTAAAGTTTGTATATCCCGCATAATTATTTCTATATTAGCTTGGTTTAATCCATATCCTTCAAGAAACAATGCAACATTTTCTTTTCCAGTTTTCCAAGTATATATTTCAGCCAATTCGCTTTGCGGGTTCTTGTTTCCAGTAGCAGTTTCCCAATCTATTAAGTGAATTACACCCTGTGAGTCAACGATAACATTGTTGGGATGTAAGTTGCCATGACAAAGTTTTGGGGAGAATTCCCATTTCAAAGTTTCTTCAAGTCGTGATTGGATTTTATTACTGACTTCTTTAGAGAAAATATTTCGGACTATAAAGAAATCATCAGCAAATAAGTTTTTAATAGTATCTTTGTAGTTAATAGAGAAATCTGGGGCTTGTATTTGGTTAATCAAATTGGCGTATTTTCCTAAGGTAAGCCATATTTTACCAAGCTCATCTAGGTTGTCAGTTCCACGAATACCCTCAATAAACTCTTGAAAAGAAAAAGCATATTCATCTTGTTTGCCAATATTGAGAATTGCAGGAGTTGGAACGTTTGTTTTTCCAGCCACTTCAGCGCACCATTTTTCTTTTTTATACAATTCAAGAGCTTCTGCAGTATTATTCATACGAAGAATTACAGCTTTATTACCTAACTCAATTTTAAATACACGATTATTTTTACCTTTGCCTTTAATTTCCTCTATATTAATAGGATGTACACCAAAAGTTTGAAAAACAATTTTGTTAACTATCTCATCTAAATTTACAACAGAAGTTTCCATTTAAATTATTATAACCCATTTTGTATTTTGCTATAGGTACAAAAAATGACCCAACACTTGAGTTATATTTTGAGTGCTGAGGAAGTGAGATTCGTCACAGATAATTTCAATTTCGTCGAATTGAAATTTCTGCGACCCCGTCTCGTATATTTTTTCTGTTGAAAAAATATGACCGCAACCTTCGAATCTTATGTATAAAGTCGTAATATGTGAGATTCGGTCACGAGTTACTAAGTGTTCTTGATTGATTACAGTCTGCGAGCACTAAGTACTCTCGACCCTTACAGGGTCGGTACACCTTTTGGATTTTTTATTACACAAGTTTATAAAAAATCTCAAAAGGTCCTTCGCTTATCACTTCGTGGCTCAGCCCGACTCGGCGACAAGCACTCACTTCGTTCGTCTTGTATATCGCCTCCGTCGTTCGAATCTCACCCGCAAAAGCTCTGCTTTTGCTTTCCTCTATAAATGCAAAACACCCCGAAGGGTGTCTTGAATGGTTAGATGCGTTTAGAACTAGTAATTTAACCAATATACTACGGTAAATGAAGTATTTTGGGCTAATTGATAATAAAGTCGCTTACATATCCTGAGTACTTTTTCTTCTCTTCTTCTGTAAGTTGAAGATAACCTTTAACCTTACCTCTGCAAGTCTCTCTTCCACATTTACATTTCCAGCTGTCCCAACCACTAAAGTCCCAGTTTTCCCATCCTTTCTGGTCAGGTTCAGGAAACTCTGGAACAATCATTGCGTAATCAATTGTTACTTCCTCATCCTTTTTAATGTCGTTCATTGCAACAAACATCGTTCTGTTTTTTATCCCAAGATTTGGTTCACAGGAATGGCAAATATACTGACAGAGGTTTCCTTCTGGAACACGTGGTTCAATGCACAAATCGTTAGAAATTGGAATGGTATAGAAATTAGGTTCAGTAATAATTGATCCGAATACCACAAAAACTACCTCGTCTTTTTTGAAGTCTTTCTTTGCAAATAAACTTTTACCATAAACACCGGTTTCTTTTGCGTAGATATTGTCTTCTATTTTATAGGTTTCCATATTATCTAACTTGATATGTCTCTAGATCTACTCGGTTAAAATCAATTAGTTGTTTTGCTTCTAGGTCATATTGGCAACTTTGGTATGGATTTTCTGACCAATCTAAATCAAATGGATTAAGTTGATGCATATAAATTTCACTCTTGAGTGGTCTTCCTGGGTAGCACCATAGTATCCACTTCTGGTTGTTCTCAATGTATTCATTCGGAAGTTTTATCTGATTTTTACTCAACAAATACATCATCAAGATTTCCTCTAAAAAGAAGTTTACTTGGTTATTTTCCATTTCTTTTCCAAATACTGCACAGTCTTCGGCTAGGTATTTTTGAAACTTCGCGTCTTCTTTGTAGATTTTCTTTAGCTGGTTAAATAATTGATTAAAGTCTTTTGTCCCTACATACAACTGGTTCCAGACCATATAGTTAAAACCATGCTGGATTTGGAACTCCATATGACTTTTTTCAATAAGGTTTTGCATACTGTTTCTATGACCAATAACCTGGTTCATAAAAGAGTTCTTCAATTCAGGAGCTGGTTTGTCGCTATAAAAATACAGAAAATCACTGTAAATGAAGTTCAAACCAACAAGAGGTTTACTTATCTTATCTGTGGCTAGGTGCCTAATATCTTCCATACAATGTTCAGCATTTTGTCTATTTCCAAGTTTATTCATTGATAGCCCAAAAAGAAGCAAACCTTTTTCTGGTGGAAGTTTGTTTATGTCGAAAAATACGTTTTTTTCTAAATTAGTATTCATAAACTATATGTTGCTAAATATATGTGTGTTTGTAAAGGATTTGGAGGAGGTGAGAATTTCTCCCTCGAAAACTTCAATGTCGTCACATTGAAGTTTTCTGGGCACCGGTTTGTCGACAAGCCCTGCTGGGCTCGTAGACCGACAAACCGTTCGAATCTCACCTGAAAAATCTTTGATTTTTCTTCCTCCGCAAAAAGAAAACCCCTTTCGGGGTTGTTCTTTTTGCGGAGGAGGTGAGATTCGAACTCACGGTCCAGTTGCCCAGACTCCTGTTTTCAAGACAGGTGCATTCGACCACTCTGCCACTCCTCCAATGGTCTATAACAAAATGTTATGCGGTTTATACTACCAGAAAAAGCCAATAATGCAATTCGGCGCTTTGTGTGTAAGTTGCGTATCGTTTTTCTTTCTATACAATAGGGTATATGAGAACACTAGGAATAGATTTTGGTTCAAAGCGAGTTGGGATCGCGCTTTCTGATGAAAGTGGAGAATTTGCTTTGCCATATGGGGTAATTGAGAACAATGAGCATTTAGTACGTGAAATACGTGAGTTGTGTACTATCAATAATGTGGGTGAAGTGGTGGTGGGTGAGAGTAAAGATTTTAATGGAGAGAATAATGCTATTATGCAGGAAATTGCTCCGTTTGTGGAAAAGCTCAAAGAGGTACTAGGAATACCTGTTGAGCTTCATCCTGAATTCCTGACATCTTCACAAGCAGAAAGGCTTCAAGGTAAAAATGATATGCTCGACGCCTCTGCAGCCGCACTGATTTTAAGTAGTTATCTTGAATTAAAAAAGAACATACAAGCTAAAACACACACAGAATGATTACTATAGACGATGTAAAAAAGGTTGAAATACGTGCAGGAAAGATTCTTTCAGCAGAACCAATTGAAGGATCAGAAAAGTTATTAAAACTTTCTGTAGATTTTGGCGAAGATGTGCCACGAACAATTCTTTCTGGTATTGCAAAATACTTCCCAGGAGGGGAGGGGCTTTCCGGTATTACCTGTGGATTTGTCGCAAACTTAGAGCCAAGGCCTATGATGGGGCTTGAAAGTCAGGGGATGATACTTGCAACGAGTGGAGAAAATTATTTTTCACTTATGAAGTTTGGAGACGATGTGCCTCCTGGTGCATTGGTAAAGTAGTATACCGTTTAAGGGGACAACTTATTTTTAAAAGTGGCAATTACACTATATAATAAAGTGTAATGAAAAGTCGTTTTTTAAAATTTTTTCCTATACCTAAATTTCTCAACCCAGATTTTTCCGGCGTATCTATGTCGGATACCTCCATACGTTTTTTTCAATTTGAAGAAAAAGAATCAACTCTTGTAATTAAAAAATATCTTGAACGAAGTCTTCCTCCGGGCGCAATCGTGTCGGGGTATATTCATAATACTGAGCAAGTGATTACTACTCTCAAGGATATTCGAAAGCAGATCAAGACTCCATATGTACGAGCGTCATTACCAGAAGAAAAAGCATATCTGTTCAAGATAGATGTACCCCTGATCGACTCAGATGATATTCGAAGTAATATCGAATCAAGACTTGAAGAAAATGTACCTCTTCCAGCTAATACACTTGCATTTGATTTTGCTGTGGTTGATCCAAAAGAGCCTAAAAAGGATCATTTTAGTGTTGTGGTATCGGCGATTCCTTGTGAGGTGATTGATCTATATGTTCAGGTATTTGAAGCAGCAGATTTTATACCGTATTCACTGGAAATAGAGTCACAAGCAATCGCTCGCTCGCTTCTCACGAAAATGCAAAGAGGTACATACGTTATCGTCCACTGTGCACCTCAAAAGGTTGGTTTGTATATAGTAAGTCACAGTATCATCCATTTTACTTCTACGATCACCATCCAAGAATATGAAAGTTTTGATACGGGGGCTATTGCAAACGAAGTAAAAAGAGTGATTGCGTTTTGGAGAACTTCTCAGGTCTCAGATGATACGCTTTCAAAAAATATAGAACAAGTGTTTATAACAGGAGAGGGGTTTACCGAAGATTTTGTCTCTGCACTTGAAGCTGTGGTAAAGATTACAGTTTCAGTTGGTAATGTGTGGATCAATGCGTTTGATATAAATAAAAATATTCCCGATATTCCTTTTCTTGATTCGGTAAAGTATGCGCCAGCTATTGGTTTGGCGTTACCTACACATATCTTGATATAAATTATGTTTAATCTTATACCTCACATAATCAAACAGAAGATACTGCACGATTATAGAGCACGCAGAGTGATTGTTGTGTTAGTTGGTTGTATGCTCTTTATCTTGATACTTTTTATATTTATCTCCCCATCATTTGGCTATTTATTTTTTGAAGAAAAAAACGTTATCGCTGAAGCTGAGTCTATAAAAAAATCAGATCAGTTCAAAAAAGCTGATGAGGTGCTCAAGGCTATTCAAGAAACAAACGGACAGCTTCGAGTGGTGTCCCTCGAAGAAAACCCTTCGAAAGTTACAGAAGCGATAGAAAAGATAGTGCAGACCAAAAATGCTTTTGTACGTATCACAAGTATTCAATATAGGACAATCACTGCCACATCATCAATGATCACTATCGAGGGTAAGGCTGATAAAAGAGAGGCATTAAAAAGATTTGTAACAGATTTACAAAATATTCCTGTGTTTACAGATGTTGCGTTGCCTATTTCAAACTTTGTAAAAGATAAGGATATTGGGTTTACAATAAGTATGAAAATTTTATGAAAACACGCCTTCGTTATTACACAATAGCGGTGTGTACGGCACTCATCTTTCTTTTTGGGGGAGGGTACTACATAACAACAAAGACGCTTTGGTCTAAAGCGGCTTCTGTCTCTGCGTATAAAAACGAAATCATATCTGCAAATTATATAAAACAGTTTGCTCAGATCATGTTTAATTCGTATCAGAATTCCCGAGATAATATTTTGTTGTTACAAACTTTTTTTATACAAAAAGAAGGTGAAGTTGATTTTATTGAATTCATAGAACAATCAGCACGTTCTCAGGGGCTCGAGGTTTCCATAAGTACAGTCTCTGTGGATTCTCCAAAGAATATAAATATGTATGGTATGGAATATTTCATTCTAGACTTCACTGTCAAAGGTTCGTGGTCACAAGTTTTTAATTTTTCACGAATGCTTCAGGTATTACCATACGCACACAATCTTCAGTCTGTAAATTTGATTCGAGAGGGTGCTAATGAGAATGATATATCTAAGCCTGGTACATGGAAGGGGGTCTACACCATTAAAGTGCTAAAAAAGAAATAAGTATATGAAAAAATATTTTGACAGAGTGCTCAAGTTGTACAAGGACCATACCCAGTCTAAAAAGGGTATTTATCGTAAGCGAGGTATTCGCCCTGGTACAGACTGGAAGGTGATTGCTGTAACCTTTTTTGTGCTTTTAGCTATAGCTACTGGAGTTAATTTGTTTTTATATATACAGATCAAGAATAATGCATGGTGGACTGTTGATGAAACTAATACAGTGTATCGTGTAAAGATAAATCAAAAAGCTTTAAAAGACACTGTCGAAGAGTTTGGTGCGCGAAAAGAAAAATTTGAAGAGTTTGCATCAACCACTGTTTCTGTAGGTGACCCTTCATTGTAAGCCCACTTTATGGTAGGGTAGTAGCAACATTGCTCCCGTAGTTCAATGGATAGAACAGCGGACTTCTAAGCCGTTGATGTAAGTTCGATTCTTACCGGGAGCACATAATACAAAAAACCTCCACCGCTGGAGGTTTTTTGTATTATGTGCTCGACGGAGTCATGTTTTTTCAGCAGAAAAAACAGACGAGTCGTGGGCCGAAGGAAATTTTGTTTTGACGAAAACAAAATTATCCGAAGTTCACATGGTATGATATAGGAATCTTTCGCTCTCGAGTCCTGATGCAAAGCTTTGCTTTGCATATTCGCGCACAAATAAAAACATCCT
>DBEI01000013.1:2077-5717 GCA_002294445.1 Patescibacteria group bacterium UBA910 | reverse complement strand
AGGATGTTTTTATTTGTGCGCGATGAGGGACTCGAACCCCCGACCCTTCGAGTGTAAATCGAGCGCTCTACCAACTGAGCTAATCGCGCGATAGGGTATAGTGTACATAAAAGCTTAAGTAATTTCAAGGTGTGGATATATAGACTAGTAAATCATTTATTATAAAAGGTATACTCTATATATGAAGATTGTCGAAAAAGAAAAAGCTATACATTTACGAAGACAAGGGAAGTCAATCAATCAAATTGTGTTAGAAACAGGTTCTTCAAAAGCCAGTGTAAGTGTTTGGGTAAGAAATATTAAACTAACACCAGCTCAGTTACGTAAACTGTCTTTAAAAGGAAGAAGTGTTGCATCTATAGAAAAAAGAAGGTTAAGTCGGCTTGTTAACGAGCAAAAAAAGAAGCGACTGATTATTGATGAGGCAAAAAGAGATTTTCAGAGAATCTCTTTAAGTGAGTTAAAACTTATTGGGATTATCTTGTATCTAGGCGAGGGTACGAAAAGTAATAAAGGGATGGTGGTTATAACTAATAGTGATCCAGAGGTAATAAAAATTGCCGCAAAATTTCTAAGAGAGGTATGTCATGTTCCAGAGAGTAAGTTTCGGGGACATATCCATACATTTTTAGATGCTGATATAAGAAAGACTGAAGAATACTGGTCTAAAGTCTCAGGAATACCTACAAGTCAATTTTATAAAACCTACGTAAAACCAAGTTCAGCAAGTTTACAAAAGAAAAAAACATTGCAATTTGGGACATTTAGCATATCCACAAACGACACAAAACTTTTTTTAAAAATTATAGGTTGGATTGAGAAGATAAAAGAATTACTTGTAAAATGATTTATAATACTACTTGTTATGAACATAAAAAATACATCTCTCTGTGTAGGAGTAATAATGGATGGTAATCGTCGGTGGGCGAAATCACGGCACCTTCCTGTATTTATGGGTCACGCTCAAGGATATCAAACACTTAAATCGTTGATTGATTGGGCAAAAGATGTATCGGTGGGTACGGTTGTCGCATACGCATTTTCAGAAGAAAATTGGAATCGAACAAAAGAAGAGGTTGAGTATATTCTCGACCTCTTTCGTAAAGTACTTACTACAGAGTTGGAAACATTGATTGAGAAAAAAATAAAAGTAAGTTTTATAGGAAATATTTCTCGATTTCCGGAAGATTTGAGACAGCTTATGAGGTCTGTAGAGGAAAAGACGTCAGAATACACAGCGTTTAATCTTGCGCTTGCGGTATCTTATGGGGGGAGGGAGGAGATCATTCATGCAGTGAACACTCAGAGAGAAGAAGGTGGTTTGTGTACTGTAGATACCTTGAAAAAATATCTATACACCGCTGATTTGCCTGATCCCGATATGATTATTCGTACCTCAGGTGAAAAACGTTTGTCTGGTTTTTTGTTGTGGCAATCGAGCTACAGTGAACTGTTTTTTACAGATACATTGTGGCCGGATTTTTCTAAAGAAGAATTTTTAGGTATGATTGCTCAGTACCACCAACGACAACGACGTTTTGGTGTGTAGATGATATGGAACCAACTATTTTATACGAAGATCATGATATTGTAGCTATCAACAAACCAAGTGGTTTGTTGGTTCATGGTGACGGTAAGACAACAGAGAAAACTCTTGTTGATTGGGTGATTAAGAAATTTCCAAAGATTGAAGGTGTAGGTGAACCCATTGAGCTTACAGACGAGGATTACATTGATCGTCCGGGTATTGTGCATCGACTCGACAAAGACACATCAGGGGTAATGCTCATTGCTAAGACACATGAAGGATTTGAAACTCTCAAAGAACAATTTCAACATCGTGAAGTAAAAAAAATATATCATGCATTTGTGTATGGTAGACCAAAAGAAGAACGTGGCCTGATTGATAGGCCTATTGGACGGAGTCAACATGATATACGTATGTGGTCTTCTGAGCGGGGAGCTCGTGGAATGAAGCGAGAGGCTGTCACTCGCTATGTGGTAAAAGAATCTAATCACGGCGTGTCGTTTGTTCATATTATGCCTGAAACCGGGCGTACACATCAGATTAGAGTTCATTTTAAATCAGTGAGACATCCGCTCGTGAGTGATAGTCTCTATGCTCCTACGGAGCCTCAAAAGCTCGGATTTACTCGCACTGCACTTCATGCTCGGACGATTGAATTTACTAATTGTGAGGGTAAAAAAGTACGTGTTGAGGCTCCATACCCCCTTGATTTTGAGAAAGCGTTGGCCCTGTTGCGAAATTAGCGTATCTATGTTAGATTACAAGACACTATGGCGATTACAACAATACATTCTCCAGTGGCAGTAGCTGATCGAAAAAAGATGGATATTCGATCTGGAGACACTGTCCGCGTATGGCAGAAAATTCAAGAAAAAGGAAAGACTCGACTTCAGGCATTTGAAGGTCTCGTTATTGCTGTAAAACACGGCAAAGAAGCAGGATCTACTTTTACTGTACGAAAAGTTTCTTTAGGTGTTGGTGTTGAAAAAATATTTCCACTCTATTCACCAATGATTGACTCAGTAGAGACTATTAAAAGAGCTAAAGTACGACGCGCAAAGCTCTACCATATTCGAGACAAAGCAGCAAAAGAGATTCGACGACAGATGCGAAATACTCGTTCAGCAAAAGATACAGCAGAGGAATCAGCAGAGGAGGAGACGACAGAAACAGCTTCAGAATAATATACACAAAAGACACCATTACGGTGTTTTTTTGTTTTTGATGAATTAGTAGACTGTATAGTTTGAGTTTACTATAATATTGGTATGGATCGGGGATTAAAGAGAGGTCCAAAACCTCAGAAAATTATAGATGATACTTGGCGTCCAGAATTGGCTTATGTTATTGGGTTAATTGCATCAGATGGATATTTAGCTAAAGATGGGTTACTTGTTGATTTAACCTCAAGAGATAGAGAACAGTTGGAAAATTATTCTAAATGTCTTGGGATAAAATTTAAAATAGGAGAAAAAAAGGTGAATCATGGGATGAAATACTTGAGGATTCAAATAAAAAATCGTATGTTTTACGATTTTTTATTATCTGTCGGTTTAATAAATAAAAAATCTTTAACACTCAGCGAATTATCTATACCTAAAAAATATTTTTTTGATTTTTTAAGAGGTTTTTTTGATGGGGATGGTTCTAGTTACAGTTATTGGGATCGGCGATGGAAATCTAGTTTTATGTTTTATGTAAGTTTTACTTCCGCAAGTAAAGATTTCATAAATTGGATCAGGAGAGAGATTGAAGATAGGCTTAATATTAAAGGGCATCTTACACATTCAAATACTAAAAATTATTGTTATCAAATTAAATATGCAAAATATGAAGGGGTGAAGCTTGTAGAAGCGATGTATACAGACAAGAGGTGTGTATGTTTAAGTAGGAAAAAGTTGAAAATTAATGAATCTTTAGGTATCATGGGGCTACCTCTTATATAAACATTTAATTGACTGTTTTTGCCCAGGTGTCGTAATTGGTAGCCGAGCACCCTTGAGGTGGGTGTGCCGTAAGGTGTGGAGGTTCGAGTCCTCTCCTGGGCACCAATCAGATAAAACCCCGAAAGGGGTTTTTCTGTTGGTGCCCAGGAAGTAAAAGTGCGGGGCA
>DBEI01000013.1:1642-1795 GCA_002294445.1 Patescibacteria group bacterium UBA910 | reverse complement strand
GGAAGTAAAAGTGCGGGGCACTTTTACGTGAGGACTCGAAAACCTGTGATAGTTTTTTTGTGACTGAAAGGAAACAAAAAACAGAACAGGTGTACTGACCCTGTAAGGGTCGAGATTCCTCTCCTGGCTTCCAGGAAGTAAAAGTGCGGGGCA
>DBEI01000013.1:0-1362 GCA_002294445.1 Patescibacteria group bacterium UBA910 | reverse complement strand
GGAAGTAAAAGTGCGGGGCACTTAAGTAACTCTTGTTAGAGCTTTTTTGAAGGTAATATAACTTCGGTGATCATGTAGATTGGGTCAGACAGATATATTCCAGCTTGTTGCATATCTTCAAATGTTGCCACGTCTCGTTCTTTGATTTGATCCTGCATTGTGCGTATTTTGCCATTTCTCACTAGACCACTGACCGCGCTTTCAATAATGTCGTCTGATTCGTGTTCTGTTGCGCGCATTTGTTCCAGTGATGTGGTTTTTATTTGTGAAAATCTGTCTCGATACATATCTGTACGAGTAATATTTTGTATTTCAGTCTCGATAATTTTTTTCACTAAATCAATATGTTCTTCTGATGTTTTAACATCGATACCAAGTGATATGTAATCAGTTGTCCTGTTTCGATCAACACTTACTCCATAACAGAGAGACTTTTCATCTCGCATTTTTTCATAAAGGATATCTCGTAAGAGAGAAACAAAAAGACCGTCATGGGCAGGAGAGAAGAGAGGTTTGTTTTTGTGTGAAGATATAGATATTTCAACCTGCTCTTTTACCAAACCAATTTCATCAGCGGTTTTTGTAATGTGTGTAATGAGTGGTGTTGGTATTGTCTCGTAGAGCGGAGTTCGTGGTGTGAGTTGAGGGATATCGGAGAGAGCATGTTGTGTTTGAGTGATAATAGTATCGTCTATATTACCAACGAGCACCACCGTGAGCATTTCTTTGTGGTAGTGTGCTGTGTGCCACGCTTGTATGTCTGCGATTGAAATGTTTTGTATACTATCAGGCCAACCAAGAGGACTTGAGATTCGTGATAGTGAATGGTTTGGAAATATTTGAGCAGTATACTCTTTTATGTACTGAAGTAGTTTTTCGTTATGGTAGCGCCCCCATGCTTCCTGGGTGATCACTTTTCGTTCGTGCTCGGCATCTTCTTCGCGGAGAAGGGGTGAAAACACCTGCTCTTTCATGGTCTGAAGAGTTGATTCAAATTTTTCAGGTAAACATCGCAGATGATATGAAGTGTGGTAATGACTGGTGTGTGCATTCCAGCTATTGAGCGTGTGCGTCTTTCTCCATTCACGTACAGCTTTTCTGTCGGGGAGGGTGGGTGATCCATCAAAAATCATATGTTCGAGAAAGTGGGATAGTCCTTCTTTGCCAACAGGATCGTGGAATGCTCCAACGGTAAATGAAAGGTGGATATGTACACATGGGGCCCATGGAAGATGTTTGTAATATATACGTACACCGTTTTCTTCTGTGTAAGAAAAATCGTAGGGATCAAATGCGAGTGGTATTGTGTGTTGCATGGGTTGAGTATAAATGAGAAGCTTGTGGTGGAGCAAGGGGATATTG
>DBEI01000041.1 GCA_002294445.1 Patescibacteria group bacterium UBA910 | reverse complement strand
GATCGATTTTCACTTGAAAACTACAATTCGATTACGTTTGCAAAATCTGGTTCTGGTAAATCATACACAACCAAACTCGAGATTCTTCGTACACTCATGTTTGATACATCAGTAATGGTGATTGACCCTGAAAACGAATATGAATATATGGCTGAAGCAGTTGGTGGGCGATTCTTTAAAATATCTCTCAACTCGGAACACCATATCAATCCTTTTGACCTACCGATCCCCGGAGAAGACGAATCTTCAGCAAGTATCCTTCGTACTAATATTATTAACCTTGTTGGTTTGTTTCGTATTATGCTTGGTGGTCTAACCCCAGAAGAAGATGCGATTATTGACAGAGCAATTACTGAAACATATGCACTGAAAGATATTACCCCTGAGTCTGATTTTAGAAACATTGAACCTCCACTATTGTCTGACTTTGAAATGGTGTTGTCTGGCATGGAAGGAGGGGAATCACTTGCTCAACGTCTTACCAAGTATACAAAAGGAACTTGGGCTGGATTTATCAACCGACCAACAAACATTGATATTAATAAAAAATTCATTGTCTTTTCTGTACGAGACATGGAAGACGAGCTTAAACCTATTGCAATGTATATTATTATGCACTACATCTGGGCTGCAATCCGAAAAGAGCTTAAAAAACGCCTTCTCGTAATTGACGAGGCGTGGTGGATGATGAAATCAGAAGATACAGCATCATTCCTTCTTTCACTTGCAAAACGAGGACGAAAATACTTTCTCGGACTCGCTACAATCACTCAAGATGTGGACGACTTCCTTAAATCTCCTTACGGAATGCCTATTATTACTAACTCATCAATTCAGATTCTCCTCAAACAATCTCCAACATCAATGGATAAACTTCAACAGACATTCAACCTTACTGATGAAGAAAAATACCTACTACTTGAATCAGGAGTAGGGGAGGGTATCTTTTTTGCCGGATTAAAACATGTAGCAATTAAAATCATTGCGTCTTATACAGAAGATCAAATTATCACATCAGACCCATCTCAAATCCTTGCAATCAAAAAAGCAAAAAGTGAACTAGCTTCACAATAAAACTATGGAAAATCTCGATCAAATACGAGAACAAAATAGATGGAAACCTGATAAAGAAGAGGAGGTGAATGATTCAGAAACCGCATTATCACGTACCACCATCTTTTTCATGATAACAGTTGCATTAATTATAGACGGTATCCAAGCAGTTCTGTTGTATTTTGCAATTGGCGTAGTTGTAAACACATTTATCGGAATATTTGCCGGGTTTACCTTCTGGCTCTGGTTTAAGATGCACGACGTGGGTTTTGTAACACCAAAACAAATAGCTGCAATGGGGGGAGGATTTTTTACAGAAGTTATACCTGGAGTAGATGCACTACCCGCATGGACAGGGGCTGTAGCGTACGTTATTTTTAGCCACAAAGCCCTTGAAGCTGCTGAAAAAATGCCAGGAGGAAAGATGGCGCGAGTTGCACTCCAGACCACCATGGCTGGAACAAATGCATATAAAGCTACAGCTATTCAAAATACAAATATAGGTGATTCTGTACAAATTTCAGGTAAAAAATATGCAGGAACGAAGCAACCTTCGAACCCTACCGATGCAGCGAAAGAATCACAAATGACACCTGAAAAAAGAAAGACCAACCTTATGAGCCAACAATACACACAATGGCAAAAAGAAATGAAAGATCTCAATAAAATACGCCGTACAAACAGTGTTCAGCCAACTGAAGAGTACTACAATACACCCGAAGACTCTTCCAATCAACTAAAAAATTAACTATATAAAAACTGTGAACAACAGTTGCATGTTTTAAATTGAGCCTGTGATAAAATATGTTTATATGACATATCCTCTTTTGAAAAAAATTCTCTATTCTATAATTATCTGTGTAATTACACTCTCTTTTTATACGACAGTTTTTGCACAGACAAATATGCTTAATAGTTCAAACGATATTTCTGTCGGCCTTATTCCTGCCACACCTCAACCAAACCAAGAGGTTCTTGTCACCATAGAGTCTTATTCTATCAATCTTGATACATCAAAAATCAGTTGGTATTTAAATGATACACTTGTCACACAAGGAATTGGGGTTAAAAAAACCTCAATTAAAGTAGGTGCTCTTGGTTCAACAAATGTATTACGTATTCGAGTGGAGTCTGGTATTGAAGTATTTACTAAAATAATCAATATTTCTCCATCTTCTGTAACTATATTGTGGGAAGCTCAAACCTATACACCACCATTTTTTAAAGGAAAGGCTTTGTTTACGCACCAAAGTTTAATTAAGTTTTTTGCTGCCCCTCAAATTATTGTAAATAACCGGGAAATACCTAAAGAAGACCTGATATACACATGGAGTAAAGATGGTTCTGTGTTGGGTGATGAAAGTGGTTATGGTAAATATACACTCTCTATTAATGGTTCTATTATTTCTCGCACACTTTCAATTGATGTGACTGTGCAAGATCCGAAATCAGGAATTTCAGCATTTAATACAATCGATATCACCCCACAAGAACCCGAGATCGTTTTCTATAAAAAAGACCCATTATACGGGACACAATATCAAAAAGCACTTTCTGACAGGATTCCTTTAAATACACGAGAGTTCACTATTGATGCTGTGCCGTATTTCTTTAGTACATCAAGAGCTATTAGATCGGGTGCTCTTTCTTTTTCATGGTCGGTTAACGGATCAAATATAGAAAACATAGACACAGATCTAGTGCGAACCTTCCGTACAACAGGTAATGATTTTGGTAGTGCAAATATTTCACTATCAATCGAACAACCACAACGTATTTTACAATATACCAGTAAATCAATTACTGTTGATTTTATTAAAGAAAACTCAGATCAAACTTTTTAATGTATGAAAAAAATTATCCTTATCATTGTTTATACACTTAGTCTCACTGTAGGAAATATGGTTTACGCTCAAACAGGGGAGTATACCACTCTAGCTCCTTTACCTGGAACAACCAAAAGTTGTAACGAAACTACTTGTACTGCAGATATTAATTCTTATTTAGGGGGTTTTCTTAATCTTACAATCACTATCGGTGCTGTATTGGCAATGATATATATCGGCTTGTATGGATTTCAATATGCAGTGTCAGACAGTGCACCAAAAAAAAGAGAATATAAAGATAA
>DBEI01000036.1 GCA_002294445.1 Patescibacteria group bacterium UBA910 | reverse complement strand
CGCTTCAAATGTCCATAATACAAAAAGGGCAAAGATACCATATCTCATGAACTGCTTTCCTTCAGTAATCGATTTTTCATTGCCAGACGAGAGAATAAATTTTGCCACACCCCAAAAAAAAGATATAAATGCGATCGAAATAAGTATATTTAATACTATCTTCATTACCCCAGCCACCTCATTTGCAAAGGTTCTCAAGTCTGGAAACGCAAAAGCAGCCGACGCGATCAGTGGTGTAACCAATATACTCAATGATAGTGCTTTTTTCATATACTAAACTTTTACATCCACTATTTGATTAATAGTTCCTTTAACAAACTCTGATATACCATATGCACCCAAAAGTACCGCTGAACCGATCAGCACCCACAGCAAACCCTCGCGAGCTTTCTGGATCTCAGTTGGATTACCTCGGGCTATTACAAACTTAAAACCGGAATAAAGAAGAGCGAGTACAACCAAAATCGATGCAAGTGGCATAATTACACCCCTCATCACAGCATTAATGATAGATGGTATATCACTCATATTGGAATTAAGAGGGTTCTTTATAACTGGATTAATAGCTGTAGTGAGAGGCGGGTTTTGGGTGCCACCTGAAGAAGTTGTACCTGGCGGTGGATTTTGGGTGCCACCAGATGATTGAGCTAATAAAATCCCTGGCAAAATAATCCATAAAAACAGAATAAAGGGTATGATTTTTTTTAGTATATTAGTCATAAATTTTAAAATGTTACTGAAAGATTTGACTGGTCAATAAGTACCTTTAAAACCAAACTTACAATCGCATACGCACACGCAATGATCACAAGCCCAATTACTAAACTTTTCAACTGACCATTCGCTTTTGTTCGCTCTGCAGGCTGATCACTTGAAATGATGTACCGATATCCAGCAATAGCAATCAACACAGGAGATATGATTATTACTGCAAAAAATAAAGCATTGATGATACCGTTTGCTACCGTGATCAAATCTTTAAAAGTACACTTGGGTCCATCACAAGGGAAAAGATTGAAATCTGCAAGCGTCTTCTTTTGAGCAAAAGCTAAGACCGGAGATATCATCATGAGACCCCACACAAATATTGATATACTAAGCGTAGATATTTTTTTCATAATTATTGACCAAGTAATACTTTAAGTTCCGCATCAGCTTTTTGCAATGCATCAGTAATACGTACACGTCCTGATGTAATAGATTCTATCATATTCTGAAATATCACACCGGTCTCTTTTTTGTTTGGATCCATCCATGTAGCAGATTGGATGGCGCTTTGATAAGACACTGCTTTATATGGATCACTTGGTATGTTTGCCAGCACTGAACGACGCACAGGCGGGAGATTTGTATATGCTTCAAAAATCTTTGAACCACTCTCACCTGTCATTGCAGAGAGTACCTGAAACGCCCCCGCAGTATTCTTTGCCTGCTTTGGAATTGCAAGTGCGTAGATATGTGCAAATACTACTGAACGTGAAGCTTGTCGAGGTTGAGGCGACAAAGCAACATCAAAATTGAGATTTGGGTTTTTTGCACGTAGACTCTGCAACTCTGACGCAAGACCTATATAAGTAGCTAGATTACCCATAAGGAAATAACTCTGTGATTGAGGAAGTGATCTGTTCCATGAATACTGAGCGGTGACTGGATTTGCAAATTGAGTATAGAAATTGATCACATTATATGCAGATGCAGGCCCATCAATGTCGGCCATGAGTGTGGCATAGGGAGAACCTGTACGTGGAGTCTCTACAATACTTGTACCTCCTTGTATAAGTAGATTAGAAATAACTTCTTTTGCTTGACTAATATTTCTCCACTCTCCAAATGCAATAGCACTTGCAGTGACAGTCCCTGCAGAATCTTTTTTAGTGAGTTTGGCAGGTAATGTGAGAAATTCATCCCAATACCGAGGTGGTGTAGGAATGGCTGCATTCATAAACAATGTACGATTCCAATACATCACCACAGGATCCGCATACAGCGGGAGTCCATATAGACCATTTGCACTCAGCAAAAACTCTGTTGATTCGATAAAATTATTTTTAAAATCTCTTTCTGAATATGATGTAAATGGTATAGTGATCAGTCTATTTTTCTGAGCGGCAACCATGTCTTCACGAAACATGACAATATCAGGACTCTTACCATCAGCAAGTGCTTGCACAAAATCACTCTCAATTGTTTCTGGATTTTTCTGCTCATACACCAATGTAAAGTTCTTGCTTCTATCAAAACCCATCTCTTTACTGTACAGCTCCATAGACTCTTTTGACATGTAGCCCCACATCACCACCGGACCAGTCGCTTTACTGTTGTCTCCTCGGTAGGTCGCAAACACAATCACCCCAAGAAGTGCCCCAAAACCAAATACGGTAAGTAAAACAATTTTAAATGTACTCATAATTTTTTATAAATAAAACCATAATGATGACTTCCCGCTTGTATTTCTGAGTATTTTGAAAAGCCATGGAGTTGAAACAATGCCTCCGCATCAACCTTTGAAAAAACATGTCCTGGATGAGGACCGAGCCCTCCAAACGAATCTGTCCAGTCGATCAATAACACTTTACCACCAGAAGCCACAATGCGTTTAACCTCGTTCATAACAGTCTTTTTGTCAGTAAATTGAAACATAACATTGCACAACATCACCAGATCAATAGAATTGTCTTTTATATGTGTACCGCCAATTTTTTCAATATCTCCCCAAATCACTTCAATATTGTGAAGACCTTGTTTTTGAGCATTGTTCTTAAGGCGCGCAAGAAGTTCTTTTTGCACATCAACCGCGTACACTTTCCCCGAAGTATGGAGTGCTTTAGCTGCTTCAATGGTGTAAAACCCAGATCCCGCACCAAGGTCTGCAATAGTCATTCCTAATGTAATACCGCACTGTTCTATGTTCTTTTTCGGGTCAGAGAATGTAATCATACATACAGTATATGAACATTTCCATTATTTGTATACAAAAGTTGTCAACATTTGCTGTCAAAGGGCACCTTTGACATAATTGGATTATGAACAATAGAGATTATAAGAATTTTAGCACGGGTTCAATATTTCATATATACAATCGTGGAAACAACAAAGAACCTATATTCTACGATGAATCAGACTATCGAGCTTTTTTACTCAGACTCGGTCTTGTGTTGGGTATCGAAGAAGAAGTGCTCAAACAACACCCCTTAACTAGAGCACCCTATTCTAGAATCAGACTAACTGCTGAAAAAAATCTATTTAAAGTTTACACATTTTGTTTAATGCCCAATCATTTTCATTTATTGCTTGAGCAATGTGACGACACACCAATATCGACCCTTATGCTAAAGGTTTGCACAAGTTTTGCAAAATATATAAACAAAAAATACCAACGGGTCGGGCATATTTTTCAGGATCAATTCAAATCAGTATTAATTGAATCAGACAGTCAACTTATGTGGACATCCTCCTATATCCACATGAACCCGGTCAATGCTAACTTGTGTAAAAAACCTGAAGATTACCCATGGAGTAGCTACCACGAATTCCTAGACAAGAAAGAACCTTTACTAACGGACACCAAATTTATGTTAGATATATTTGGAAATGTAGAAAATTTTGAACAACAGACCATTCTACTAAATTCTGAAAAACAATAAAAAAATGTCAAAGGTGCCCTTTGACATTTTTTATTTAAAGACAGATGAGGGAGGCTATGGAGTCACCTTCGCGCAACTTCATGATGCGGACCCCCTGAGTCTGTCGTCCAAGTACCGGAATCTCATTTGCATCAGTACGAATCACCTGACTCTTCTTTGACATTGCCACAATCTCTTCTGTTTCTTTTGTAAATACCTGTGCAGCGATGATATTTCCTGTTTTTGGAGTCACATTTGCGGTCTTAATACCCGACCCTCCTCTGTTTTGTATCTTATATTCATCAATATCAGTTCGTTTACCATATCCATTTGCAGAAATCACCATGAGGGTTGTATCGTCGATATCTTTACTTACTACCTGAGCAGCAATGATTTCATCACCCTTACCAAGCTTCATTGCTCTCACACCCATAGCAGTACGTCCCATTTCACGAATATCTTTTTCGAAGAATCGAATAGACTGACCTTTTGATGTAACCAAGATCGCACTATCACCTTTGTGAGTAAATGAAGCTGAAATAAGCTCATCACCCGCATCGAGTTTGATCGCAATAATTCCTGAAATACGAACATCGTGGAAACTTGCAGCAGAAACCTTCTTTGCGACACCTTGTTTGGTTACCATCAGTAATGAACCTTCTGCTTTCTTTAATTCTTTTGGCATTGGCAAAATAGATGTGATTTTCTCCCCTTCTACAAGTGGTAAAAAGTTCATTACTGACTTTCCTCGTGTCGCTCGACGACCCTCTGGAATATCATACATTTTTGTTTGATATGCTTTACCTTTATTGGTAAAGAACAAAAGATCTGAGTGAGTTGAAGTGATCAACAGAGTGGTTACAAAATCTTCATCTTTTGTATCAAGATCTACCACACCTACTCCACCTCGTTTCTGTCGACGAAATTCATCTGGATTTGTTCGCTTAATATACCCACCTGAAGTCAACACAAGTGCATTTTCTTCATCTGGAATCAAATCTTCTACAGAAAGTACCTGTACACCACCTTTCATAATACGAGTGCGTCGTTCATCACCAAATTTTTCTTTGATTTCTTTCATCTCATCTTTAATCACACCTAAGATCTTCTTTGGATTTGCAAGAAGTGCTTTGAGAGACTCAATGAGCTCTTGGATTGCTTTCAATTCATCTTCAATTTTCTTTCGTTCAAGGCCCGCGAGTCGAGAAAGCTTCATTTCCAAGATCGCTGATGCTTGAATCGCTGAAAACTTAAATGTTTTCATGAGCTCAGTGTGAGCACTTGGCACATCTTTTGAAGCACGAATAATCTTGATGATTTGATCAATATGATCGAGCGCTTTCTTCAGACCAAGTAAAATATGCTCACGTTCAAGCGCTTTCTTAAGGTCATACTCTGTACGTCGTCGCACCACTTCAACTCGATGAGAAACAAATTCTTGCAAAATACCTTTAAGTGAAAGTGTTTGCGGAATACCATCCACAAGTGCAACCATGTTGAAGTGGAATGTTTCCTCAAGTTGAGTGTGTTTATAGAGCTGATTAAGAATATTTTGTGGATGAGAACCCCCTTTGAGTTCAATCACTACACGAATATCCTTTGCTGATTCATCTCGCACAGCCTTGATACCTTCTATTTTCTTATCTCGCCACAAATCTGCAATCTTGATAAGCAAATCTGATTTATTCACTCGATACGGAATTGAGGTAATGATGATTTGATACTGCCCTGCTTTATTCTCTGAAATTTCTGCTACACCACGAACTACCACACCACCTTTTCCAGTTGCATACGCATGCGCAATATCTTTTTGGTTGAATGCTACGCCTCCCGTTGGGAAATCCGGACCTTTTACAAACTCAAGAAGATCTTCTGTGGTTGCGTCTTTGTTGTCCACCAAGTGAATAACTGCATCTGAGAGCTCGTTGAGGTTGTGTGGTGGAATATTTGTCGCCATTCCCACTGCAATTCCAAGTGTTCCGTTGAGAAGTAAGTTTGGTACCGCTGTCGGAAGCACAGATGGTTCTTTTTTGGTACCGTCATAGTTTGGCACAAAATTAACTGTCTCCTTTTCAATATCACGCATCATTTCAGATGCAAAACGTGCCATTTTTGCTTCGGTATAACGCATTGCCGCAGCTCCATCACCATCGATAGAACCAAAGTTTCCCTGACCAATAATATGCGGGTAGCGCATTTTAAAATCCTGTGCCATACCTACCATAGAGTCATACACTGCCACATCTCCATGTGGATGGTAATTACCAAGCACCTCTCCTACCACCGCTGCAGACTTACGAGCTTTTGCTCCGGCAGTCAAACCCATTGAGTTCATTGCGTACAAGATACGTCGGTGCACAGGCTTCAAACCATCCCGTACGTTTGGGAGTGCACGGTCAGTGATCACCGACATCGCATAGTCGATGAAAGACTCTCGCATTTCTGTCGTAATCTCTCGAGCCACCACATTCACTCGCTCTTCAGGTAGACCTGTTGCCTGTACTTCTGTATCTTTTTTCTTTGCCATAATAAATTAAAGTAAGGTTAGTATATCAAACTCTCCGCACTGAGCCAACTTGCAACTACGGTGTAGTTGTCGCAACATCCAGAGTAGTAGAAGCATCACTCTGATATTCAACAGTAGAAGAAAAGTTGGTATTTTTTACAACATCCTGAGCATTTTTCATAGTGTTGCCAACACCACTCCACACATCAGATATATTTCTTAACAACGTATCCGTTGGCGTATTTCCTTCTATTGTCTTTACACTCTCCGTTTCCGCAGCAACAGAAGGTGTGTTTTTCTGAGCAACAATCCAAACGACAAACACTGTACCCGTGAAGAGCAAAGAGATGCTAAACGCGATAAATGTACGCTGAGCTCTCGACTTTGTACGTATTTTTTCAAGTAAATGAAACATAGATATATACACTATTCTTCAATTCTTAACCCTATGAGTCTAGTTAGAAGACGCCAAAACTACCACCTCACTCTCTTTACTTTCAATATCCTTTCGTTTAATCGTTAATTTATCAACAGCTTTCACACCTTCAGCCCCCGCTTCTTTGAGGAAGACTTTGAGTGCATCTTTACCACCCGCACTTTCCCAATGAGTAGGAATGATGATTTTCGGTTCAAATTGTACAGCAATCTTTTGGGCATGAGCCGGGTCAAGCACTCCATCCCCGCCGATTGGCACAAAAAGAATATCAATATTTTCGTTCGCACCCTTTGCACTCGCAGGCAATGTGTCCTCAGAGAATGCACCAAGAAAACAAAGATTCATACCTTCCATTGCCACAGTATAAATAGTGTTTATATGATCCACACCCTCACCATACTGAGTTTTCGAAAGAAAACCTTTAATAAAAATACCAGACACTTCATATTCTCCTGGACCATCTATCACAAAAGAAGCCTTATCTCCACGAGATGTCACGTCTGCACCATTGTGTTCAGTGTCTTTTGATGAAATGAGGGTGATATCTGCACCAAATCGAGAACTTTTTATCTTTGAATCTTTAGAAACAGGATTAACCGCAAGCACAGTATCTCCAAACTGCACTTTAATAAAATCAACGCCGTGGTATGTAATAATCATAGTGTATATCATAACAGATTTACATACCCACCTCAAATACACTACACCCTTGTCTTTAGGGCTAAATTATTGCAAAAACCTCATTTTTGTGTATACTTCAATAGTTATTTATCACGGAGTCGAAAAGGAGTTAAACCTCATATTTCCAAGATAATACTTGAAATACGCAGGCCTCCTCTCCATTTATATAAAAATGACAGACAAAAAAGTAGTAGAAGCAAATGAAGAAGATGTGGTTGTAAAGAAATCGGCCGCTATGGATGCATTTCTCGATAAAAGTGCAACTCCTCCTTCAATCGACGATATTGTAGAAGGTACTGTAATAGGTATCGACAAAAACGCAGTATATATTGATATCCCACCATTTGGTACTGGTATTATCTTTGGACGCGAATTCATGAGCGCTCGAGATATTATCAAGAAGATCAATATTGGTGACACTGTGGCGGGTAAAGTGGTTTCAATTTCAAACAAAGACGGATATATTGAAATTTCACTCAAAGAAGCTCGGCAGGCACTTATCTGGAGTGAAGCAGAAGATGCGATTCGAGATAAGAAAGTATTTGAGATTCCTGTACAGGATGCAAACAAAGGAGGTCTTATTCTTTCATGGCAAGGTATTTCAGGATTCCTTCCTGCATCACAGCTCAAGACTGAGCACTACCCTCGTGTAGCAGATGGAGATAAAGACGCTATCCTTTCTGAGCTCCGAAAGCTCGTTGGAACAAAAATTGCAGTTGCAATTATCGGCGCTTCTCCAAAAGAAGGTAAGCTCATCTTCTCAGAGAAAAACCCAACCGAGAAAAACAAAGATCACATCATTGGTAAATACCAGCTTAATGACGTGGTAACTGGTGAAGTAACTGGTATGGTAGACTTCGGAGTATTCGTAAAAATCGAAGATGGTCTCGAAGGTTTGGTACACATTTCAGAAATCGACTGGGCGCTCGTAGAAAATCCACGACTCCTCTTCCGAGTTGGTGAAAAGATTAAAGTGAAAATTATCGAAATTAAAGACGGTAAAATCTCACTTTCTATCAAAGCACTCAAAGAAAATCCTTGGGCAAGTGCAGAAAACAAATACAAGAAAGACCAGATTGTTGAGGCTGTAGTTATCAAATTCAACAAACATGGCGCTCTCGCATCAATCGAAGAAGGTATTGCAGGTCTTGTTCACATTTCAGAGTTTGGCTCAGAAGACGCTCTTCGAAGCAAGCTCGAACTCGGCAAACGATACACATTCAAAATCTCTCTCTTTGATCCAAAGGAACAAAAAATGACACTTTCATTTATTGATCCAACAAAGAAAGCTGAATAGTATAATCAACAAAAAACTCCTTCAAGGGAGTTTTTTGTTGTACGTTTTTATAGAGAGGAGTACGATTATAGACAGAGAGGTCATATGTCTACCGTAGCACCGTGTCCTGTTACTTATTTGTTTTTCGGCACCATTTGCATCGGATATCAGTTCACCTTCAAAGACGAAGTCTGGAAAAAGCAATCTGAAACAACAGCAATCTCCGAAAGAAATCGCACTTCTATGCTTCGCACTTTTTCATTCTATGAAAAAGTTGTTCCTCATTATATTCGCATCTCTTGCGAACACTAAACTTCTTAAGCTCTCACATGCAGTTATTGTGAGGGCTTTCTGTTTTTATGTATTTGCGACTTTCATCGCCTCTTCTTTTCCATTGTTTACAAACACCTTTAATACCTCAGACACTTTGTTACTCTGATGTTCAATTATCTTTTTTTCTTCAGAAGAAAATGTATCGAGCACCCCCACATGTTCACGTATATCACCTTCAATATTTCCAATACCAATTCGAATGCGTGCAAAATCGGCACCACCAAGCGTATCTATAATTGACTGTACACCATTGTGCCCACCAGATGAGCGATCAAAAGACATTTTGATGCGACCAAGTGGAATATCGAGATCATCATACACCACCACAAGTTTTTGTGAGTATTCGTCGTCAGCATAATGTCGCACTGCAGAACCTGAAAGATTCATAAATGTTTGCGGAAACATGAAAGTGATCTGATGTTCATCTACAAAACCTTTTGTAAGCAAAGAATTACTCATTGTATCCTTACTCCACTCCAAAAAATCCCACTCTCTTCTGATCTTTTCGAGCACCATCACCCCCGCATTATGGCGAGTATTTTCATATTCTTTTCCTGGATTTCCGAGACCAACGATAAGATAATTCATGAAAAATAGTATATCACACCTATCTGGAGAACATAAAAACACATGCAACAGTGTTATACCTTGTGTCAAGCACATATGATGCCCTACAATAGAGTGATGAACACAGCACCTGAACCAAAAAAACAAAGCTGGGGATTGTCTCTCTTAAAAGAACTTGGTACGTTTGCATTTATTGCGGTGTGTATTATCTATCCGTTTCGAAAATACGTAGCTGAACCCTATATTGTGTCAGGAGCTTCAATGTCACCTACATTTGAAACTGGACACTACCTGATTATTGATAAAATATCTTACAAACTTCATGCACCTCAGCGAGATGATGTAATTGTAATGAAATTTCCAGAAGATACCTCTCGAGACTTCATCAAAAGAATTATCGGCCTACCCGGAGAAACAGTTCAAATAAAAGACGGCGCAGTGACCATTATCAACCTTGAACATCCTGAAGGTCTCAAACTCGATGAGTCATTCGTAAAATACCCTAAATTAGACAATACAACAGTCACCCTTTCTACACGTGAATATTTTGTTATGGGTGACAACCGTGCAGGAAGTTATGATTCTCGTGCATGGGGACCATTACCTGTTGAGGATATTATCGGCAAACCTCTGTTACAACTCTATCCATTCAATCACATAGGTATACATCCAGGTTCGGTGAAAAATCAATAATCCACAACAACATATGCCATCGAAAAAAACAGATACGCTTCCGAAATTTATACAGAAAGAAATTGACCACACCGGGCAGATCGCCCATCATTATGGTTTTACAAGCATTATTTCACCTCAGATCACTGGAGAAGATAGATCTAAAGCAAAAAGTCTCAAAGAAGAAAGTGAGCACCCTCTCCTACTCGAAGAACGGATTGCACTCTTGCGTTTTTTCAACGACTCACCATTTGGTACGGCATCTCAACCAGCATTGTTTTACCTCAAAAAACCTTTTCCTGGTAGCGGTCAAAAGAAAAAACCTAACGTAGAAATTTGTGAACTCGAAGTAATAAATAGTCCAAAAGCTGTAGCCGAAGCTCTGATACTCAAAACAGCGTGGGCAATACTATCAGATGAAGGTCATGAGGATATGTATATCGACATCAACTCTGCTGGAGACAAAGAGTCATTTGCAAAATTT
>DBEI01000050.1:15307-20003 GCA_002294445.1 Patescibacteria group bacterium UBA910 | reverse complement strand
CTGAATATTTTATTACGCACGCAAAGAAGATCACAAAAGTGCTCTGTGTATTTGCTTCACCGTGGTACGCCTCTCGTACCAAGCATGTAAATGTTACAAATGAGAAACCTTTTTTTGTTACAAAGGATTTCCTTGATGATGTGCTCACAAAAGAAGTTGCTTTATTTGAATCGGAGCTGGTTGCTGGGTTGCACGGTGATGAGTTCAAGGAGGGTGTCGTGGTAATGGAAAAAATCATTGCAGATGTAAAGATTAATGGGTACTCAATACAGGATCCTATTGGGCATAAAACAAAATCAATTGATACTACCCTTTATATAGGGATTGGTTCTAAGGAGCTTATTGCTCGTATTGCTGACCAGATCAGCAAGTTTTTCCATACTACTGGTGAAGATATTATCATTCACTCGTTTCCACTTGTTGCACATAGTGCATTATTAAAAATATATCCATATGAAAGACATTATATAGTGTGTGATATTACCGGTGAAGTTACTGATTTAACACTTATTACCAATGGCACGATCAAACACACAGCTTCATTTCCTATAGGGAAATTCTTTTTGATCCGTAAGATTGCTCAAGTAATGGGTGTGCCAAGGGAGGTGGCGCAGTCATTACTGTCATTGTGGCAGACTCATGCATCTGATGCGGATAGTGCGAAAAAGATTGAAAGTATTATTTCAGATGTAGAATGTGAATGGTCTGTGTATTTTGAAGATGCACTTACTTCATTGGGCGATATAAGTACACTTCCTCAAAAAGTATTTTTGACAGTAGACACTGATATTGCACCTCTCTTTATGCAATTCTTCACAATACCAAAAACAGATCTTACGTCATCTTGGAGAAAAAATGTATCAGTGTTGCATCTTTCAGAAAGTACACTTAAAGATTTTTATCTTTCTCCTAATACAGTGTTGTTTGATGAATGTATTGCTATCGAATCAATATTTCTTTCTTTGTTTACATAAAAGTTATCCATTGCGTAGATGTGGTAGTTGTTGTTATTATAGAAGGTAATAAGTACACAGTACAAAACCTATGAAGAAAAATATTGTACAAGATGTTGTGTTCCCTAAACGTTCTATTCGGGATGTAAAACTTCCATCACGAAGAAAAGAAGTGCACCTTACATCACGTATTCAGAAGCATAAACACGAACACGAAGATAAACAGGACGATGATGATCGTCAGACTGATGATATTGAAGTATCTCAGCCTCTTTCGCACTCACGTACACCAAAAATCCCATATACATTTGATTATAACAATGATGTTCGACCCCATAAAGAGTCACGTCTTGGACTCTGGGTATCTCTCTTTGTATTTGTTGTCGCTTTAGGTTTTGGAATATCTGCTCTATTTGTATCTGCTGAAGTCACAGTAACCCCGAAGACAAAAGTAATACCGATTAACGCGCCACTTACTGCATCAAAAGATAGGCCAAGTGGTGAATTTGGATATCAAGTCGTATCTGTTTCGGCTTCTGTGAATAAAGTCGTTCCTGCTGGAGATTCTCAAAAAGTAGAAAAAAAGGCTTCTGGTACGATTATTGTATACAACAATGCGAGTGATGCACCACAAAAGCTCATTGCTAATACTCGTTTTGAATCTACCGATGGGAAAATATTTCGTGTAGCTTCTCCTGTCTCTATTCCAGGACGTAAAACAGAAAATGGTAAGAAAGTGCCTGGTAGTGTAGAGGTTGTGGTAACAGCTGACCAACCGGGGGAGAGTTACAATATAGGACTTACGGATTTTACCGTTCCAGGACTTAAAGGTGACCCACGATACACCACGGTATACGCTCGTTCAAAGACTACGATGACAGGTGGTTTTTCTGGTGAAATGAAAGTGGTGGACGAGACAGTCGAAAAAACAGCACGCACAGAACTTGAAACTCTGCTTCGAGAAAAACTCAAAAATGATATCACTTCTCAAATACCTGTCGACTTTATACTGTTTGACGCTGGTGTAACATATGATATACAGCCAGTTTCTCAGAAAAATACAGAAAAATCTGACGAAGCAACACTTGAACTGAAGGGTGTAGCAAATGCTATTATTTTCGACAAATCACTACTTTCAAAAGCAATTGTGGATACATACAAAGATTCAATCGATACTTCAGGACAAGCTCTTATGGTAACCAATCTACCAGCGCTTACATTTGTGTTAGGAGGAAATAGTAAGATTAGTCAAGATATGGTGGGGGCGATTACATTTACTATCACTGGCGATGCAAACCTCGAGTGGTTGTTTGATGAATCAATGCTCAAGAATGACTTGTTGGGTATGAAAAAGGCAGATGTTCCGACTTTGTTAAAGTCAAAATATCCTTCTGTAGACAGTGCAAAAATCAAAATAAGGCCTATATGGAAACGTTCATTTCCTTTGGATCCTAAGGAGATAAACATAGTTAAAGCAACCCATGCAAAATAGTAGGTGGACCCCTGTTGACTTAAATGGCTATCTTCTGCTACAATACTACCCATTGATTGAAATTAATGCACAACCAAGACAAAAAGCAAGATAAGAATAATGCAAGTGTTTCCGGTGTCGTCGTTGAAGCTCTTCCTAATACATTTTTTAGGGTGAAAAGAGATGACAACGGAGAAGAGATGCTCACGTATCTTTCTGGAAAAATGAGACTGCATAGAATTCGGGTTTTGGTAGGTGATAAGGTGGTTGTCGAACTCGAGCCGTACGGCGGAAAAGGACGCATCATCAAAAGAACATAAAACAACAAACATTATTTATGAAAGTCAAAGCATCAGTAAAAAAGCGATGTGCTCACTGCCAAGTGGTCCGACGAAAGGGCTATGTGTATGTGGTGTGCAAGGCAAATGCTCGACATAAACAACGACAAGGCTAAAAACTATTATGCGAATCTTGGGTATTACAATTCCAGACGACAAACGACTTGAAGTAGGACTAACTGTGCTCTATGGTATCGGTCGACCGCTCGCAAAGACTATTCTTGCAAAAGCAGGTGTTGATTTTGGTACAAAAGCAAAGGATCTTACAGTTGAACAAGAAAATGCGATTCGAAAAGAAGTAGAGGCAAATAAAATCGAAGGAGATCTCAAGCGAGAAGTTGCTTCAAATATTAAACGACTGAAAGATATCAAGTCTCTTCGAGGCTCACGACATCAGCGAGGTCTTCCGTCACGAGGACAGCGTACAAAGACAAACTCTCGAACACGACGAGGAAACGTACGAAAGACTATGGGTACTGGACGTCGAGCAGCCGATAAAAAATAAACCGCAGAAATAAGAGAGTAAATAACTAATACTATGGGAAAGAAAAAAATCGCTACAGCAAAAGATAACGGAGGAGAGGGAGCAAAAGCTTCTAATGTTCCTGCTGTATCAAAAAAGAAAGTTGATGTAGGTCAGCTTCATGTTCAATCTACATACAATAACACTATTCTCGTGCTTACTGATGCAAAAGGAAACGTACTCGCACAGTCTTCATCGGGTGCACTTGGTTTCAAGGGCGCAAAGAAAGGTACTCCATTTGCAGCAGCAAAAGTAGGTGAAATCCTCGGTGCTAAAGCATCAGTGATGGGTATGAAAGAGGCTTCTGTAACTGTAAAAGGTGTAGGATCAGGACGAGAGTCAAGTATCCGAGGTTTTATCTCAAAAGGTATTACTCTTACATCTATCAAAGACGTAACACCAGTACCTCACAACGGACCAAAAGCTAAAAAACCACGACGAGTATAATATTAAACATTTATGATCACCGGACCAAAATACAAAATTGCACGAAAACTTGGAGCTCCTGTCTTTGAAAAGACACAGACTCAAAAATACGCTCAACACCTTGAGCGTAAATCTCGTTCAAAAAAAGGTTTTGCTAAACCAAAATCAGAATACGCATTCCAGCACAATGAAAAGCAAAAAGCAAAGATGGTATACGGTGTTTCAGAAAAACAATTTGCAAATTATGTAAAGCAAGCATTGGAGAAAAAAGCTTCTCGTGCAGTATCAGCTATTTATGAATCTCTTGAGCTCCGACTTGATAACGCAGTGGCTCGACTCGGTCTTGCACCTACACGACTTGCAGCTCGTCAGATGGTGTCTCATGGTCATATTACTGTAAATGGTAGAAAAGTTACTGTACCTTCATACAAGCTCTCTATTGGAGATGTGATCGGTATCCGAAAAGGTAGTATGGATAAGGCACTCTTTGCTTCTTTCGAAGAAAGATTTAAGACAATTACTGTTCCAGCATGGCTTGCATTTGATTTCTCAGCAAAGACTGCAACAGTACAGGGAATGCCTAAAATGGAAGGAGGAAATACACTGTTTGACCTTGGAGCGGTAGTTGAGTTTTATAGTCGATAGTCTACAGAACAATACGGTTGAAAATTTATATAAATAATGTATAATTTACAAACCAATTTTTTAATAAATCATTATGTCTGATTACACAATAGTATTACCATCAAAACCACGAATCGTCTCAGAAGAGAAGTTTTCTGGTGTATACGAAATCGACGGTCTTTATCCTGGATACGGACATACGCTTGGAAATTCACTCCGACGTATTATCCTTTCGTCACTTCCTGGTGCTGCAATTACATCTGTAAAAATTGCAGGTGCGGCTCATGAGTTTTCAGTACTTTCAGGAGTTAAAGAAGATGTAATTACTATTTTGCTTAACCTTAAGCAAGTTCGAATGGCG
>DBEI01000050.1:15070-15211 GCA_002294445.1 Patescibacteria group bacterium UBA910 | reverse complement strand
TCAGAAGAGAAGTTTTCTGGTGTGTACGAAATCGACGGTCTTTACCCTGGATATGGACATACGCTCGGGAACTCACTCCGACGAATCATCCTCTCATCACTTCCGGGTGCAGCGATCACTTCTGTAAAAATTGCAGGTGCA